>CBDTVT010000009.1:0-32342 GCA_965364275.1 uncultured Eudoraea sp.
GGGAAATATTTTTTTTAAGCTCTATTTTTTTAGCAAGTTGTTTGATAATAGTAAAAATCATTGCTCGTGTTAACTGTTTTCCACGCCTATTTAAAAAAAGGGTGTCTTCAAAGCCAGCTTGTATGTTCAGATGGTTTCTAATTTAGATACTTATAATGTAATTGAGGAAGGAGCAAAGCTACGATATGGAATTTATGGAGAAGGCGGGAGCAATATAAATTTTGTTGAACAAACTTCAGACAACGGTTTTTCTGTACGTACTTATGAAAGGGGTGTGGAAAATGAGACCTTGTCCTGCGGAACAGGAGTCACTGCGGTTGCACTGGGAATGCATTTTTGGGGTAAGACAAATAGTGAGAAGGTAAATATTTTTACTAAAGGTGGAGATTTATCAATTAAATTTAACAAAGGTTCGGAGGGATATAAAAATATAAGGCTGGATGGTCCGGCTAAACAGGTATTTAAAGGAACAATAGAGATTTGATTTTAAAGGGAACACAAACCAAATTACGGGCATTGGAACCGGCAGATTTGGAATTTTTATACGAACTGGAAAATAATTCCAATATCTGGGAAATTAGCGGTACTATAACACCATATTCAAGACATGTACTCAAATTGTATCTGGATAATGCGCACAGAGATATTTATGAAGTAAAACAGTTACGACTGGCTATCTGCAACGAATTGAACAAAGTAATCGGTTTTATAGATCTATTTGACTTTGATCCCAAACACAGAAGAGCGGGAATTGGGATAGTAATTCTGGATAAGTTGGAACGCAACAATGGTCACGGTTCCGAAGCGGTATCTTTACTGTGTGATTATGCTTTTACCGTGCTGAATTTGAACCAGGTATACGCCAATGTAGGTGAAGAGAATCAGGCGAGTATACAACTATTCAAAAAGATGGGGTTTGAGCTCGCAGGAGTTAAAAAGGATTGGATTCTTGTAGGAGGAAAATTTAAAAATGAACTACTTTTTCAAAAATTTGACCAATAATGTATATCAAAAAAATTTTATTGATCATAGTACTTCTTGGCTTGATTGCAGGAGGAGCCTTTGCTTATTTAATTTATAATGCTCTTTTTTCGCCGAATACGGCCTTTAATAATAAGGAAGCTTACATTTATATTACAACAGGCAGTTCATATGATGATTTAAAAAGTCTGGTTGCACCGCTTTTATCTGATATGGAGACCTTTGAGGCCGTAGCAAAACGGAAAAAATATATTGACCATATAAAACCAGGTAAATATGTTTTAAAGCAAGGAATGAACAACAATGAGATTGTTAATTCTTTAAGAAGTAATAATATTCCTGTAAATGTTTCCTTCAATAATCAGGAGACTTTAAAAAAATTGGCGGGAAGAGTTTCAAGCCAAATTGAGGCAGATAGTCTTTCTTTGTTAAAAGCTTTCACCGATCCTGGATTTCTGCAAGAAAATGGCTTTACAGCAGATGCGGGCCTTTCACTTTTTATACCCAACAGTTATGAATTTTTTTGGAATACCTCCGCGGCAGAATTTCGCGATAGAATGTTGAAGGAATATCTTCGTTTTTGGAATGAGGATAGACTAAAGAAAGCAGAAGTGTTGAATTTGACGCAAATACAGGCAATATCCCTGGCTTCAATTGTTCAAAAGGAAACTGCCAAAATAGATGAGAGACCAAGAGTTGCGGGATTATATGTTAACAGGCTGAAAAAGAACATGTTACTTCAGGCAGATCCTACTGTTATTTATGCTCTAAAAAGGGAATTGGGCAATTTCGACACCATTATTAAAAGAGTGCTTTATAAGGATTTAGAATTGGACTCTCCCTATAATACCTATAAATATGCTGGTATACCACCCGGCCCAATCACTATGCCGGACATATCCTCTATTGACGCGGTTTTAAAGCCAGAGAACCATGAGTACTATTATATGGTGGCAAATGTACAAGATTTCGGTTATCATATATTTGCGAAAAGCCTGACACAACATAACCGGAATAAAACGCAATACATCCGATGGATAAATGAACAGAATATAAACCGTTAGACTGTTAATCCAAAATTTTGAACAGCTCATCAAATAAAGACCTCTTTTAAGGTGTTCTAAAGAATATTCGTACAAATCTGCTATATCTTTGTGTTAGAAATTTAAGCGTACCATCTTTTTTGGTAGTAAGTCTTAAGAAAACACATATATGAAGAAGTGGTCACTTATTATTTGTCCGCTTATCATGATTTTAGTTTTAGTTAGTTTTGGGTTTACCACGAAGTCTGAAGTTAAAGTCCCCGAAACGCTAAAAGTAAAAGAACCTACGCTAGTTCTGTTCCCCAAAAACAGAACAACTTTCAACTCATCCATTGTAACAGCTCCCTTTTTGGGAAGTTGCTATATAGGATTCAAAGAGGCACTCGCATTCAAAGAGTCTCGGGGAAATTACTTTATAATAAATACTCTGGGCTATCTGGGTAAGTATCAATTTGGAATAGGAACCCTGCAATTAATGGGGGTTTATAGTGCTACCAAATTTCTAAACGATCCAAGTTTACAGGAGAAAGTATTTTATACAAATATTTCCCGTAACAAATGGATATTACGTAAATACATCAAATATTTTGTAGGTAAAAAAGTTAAGGGTGTTGAAGTAACAGAATCCGGAATATTAGCAGCTGCGCATTTAGCAGGTCCGGGTAACGTAATAAAATATTTGTACTCTAATGGTAGAAGGGATGTCAAGGATGCCTATGGGACGAGTCTTGCGGATTACTTAAAAAAGTTTTCAGGATATGATATTTCCGAGATTTTAGCAATTCGGAACCCTAAAGTATAATTGAATTACACGATAGAGATAATTAAAAGCCTTGGCGTTAAAGTCAGGGCTTTTTTTAGGCCTGAATTATAAAAATTGTGGGCCTTTTATGGAGTTCAACGGATTCTGATATCCAATTACCAGCTAATTTGGTTACTATAAATTCTGTGGGTAATGTAATATCAGTTGCTACACAAAGCCAGGTATTTTTTGAAAGTGTTTTGACAAACTCTTCAAGCAGATTATTATTTCTATATGGAGTCTCTATAAACAACTGACTTTGATTATTTTCTCTGGAAATTTTTTCAAATCTCTTAATAGCTTTTTTACGTTCTGCATTTTCAATAGGCAGATAGCCGTTAAATGCAAAATTTTGACCATTCAGGCCACTTGCCATAAGAGCTAATATTATAGATGAAGGTCCAACCAGGGGTACTACTGCTATTCCTTTCTGGTGTGCAATTCGGACTACTTCAGACCCAGGATCAGCAATTCCCGGGCATCCGGCTTCAGATAAAACACCCACATTCTCGCCTTCTAAACAGGGATCAAGGAAAGAGGGAATGATTTCTGTATCAGTGAATTTATTGAGAAGAGAAATGTTTAAATTGGGTTGTGATTTTCTGGGACTGATTTTTTTAATGAACCTTCTTGCAGATTTTTCATTCTCCACAATATAATAATCAATTTCTTCTATTATTCTCTTAATAGAAATCGGCAATACTTCCAGTGGTTCATTTTCACCCAGAGTAGTCGGGATCATATATAACTTACCCTGTGAAGTATTTTTATTTTTCATGTTATGAACTCTGTTTTGAATTTAATTTGTTAGCAATCATATTACAAGCTTGATTTATAAGTTTATAAACCTCTTCAAAACCATCTGCTCCGCCATAATATGGATCAGGGACTTCTCTTACGGATGAACTTCCCTCCTCCAATAATAGTTTTACCTTTTCAATTTCATTTTTTTCATCAGTCAAAGCTATGATGTCATGGTAATTACTTAAGTCCATGGCATAAATAATGTCAAATTGAGTAAAATCGATGTGGCTGAATTTTCTGCATCTTTGACCAGAAATATCTATACCATATTTTTTGGCAACGGATACAGACCTTTTATCAGGATTATTTCCAATATGATATCCCGCAGTACCGGCAGAATCAACAAACACAATCTGCGAATCGGTTTTTGACTTTAGTATGCCTTCGGCTAATGGCGACCTGCAGATATTCCCCAGGCATACCATAAGAACCTTTGTTTGCATAACTTGATCAGGAAAATTTCTTTGTTAAATCTTCAATGTATTTTCTAAATTGCTTATCTGTTTCGGCCAGATTATCTACTGTTTTGCATGCGTGAAGTACAGTTGCATGATCCCTTTTGCCTATCTGCGAACCGATACTCGCCAACGAAGCTTTAGTAAATTTTTTGGCAAAAAACATGGCTAGCTGTCGTGCTTGAACTATATGTCGTTTCCTAGTTTTGGATTGTAAAGTGGCTACATCCATTTCAAAGTAATCAGAAACAACTTTTTGTATGTAGTCTATGGAAACTTCCCTTTTTGTGTTTTTTACAAATTTTTCAACCACCTGTTGTGCCAATTCAAGGGTAACTTCTTTCTTATTGAAGGAAGATTGGGCAATAAGGGAAATTATAGCACCCTCCAATTCTCTAATATTTGTCTTAATATGTTTTGCAACGTATTCAACTATGTCATCGGGCATTTCAACACCATCCCTGTATAGTTTGTTTCTTAAAATGGATATACGAGTTTCATAATCAGGGTTTTGAAGCTCCGCTGATAATCCCCATTTAAATCTGGAAAGTAAACGTTGTTCAATATCCTGCATGTCTACAGGTGCCTTATCTGAAGTTAGAATAACCTGCTTTCCATTTTGATGTAAATGATTGAAAATATGAAAGAAAACATCTTGTGTGCCCGATTTACCTGATAAGAATTGCACATCATCAATTATGAGCACATCGATTAACTGATAAAAATGAATAAAATCATTTCTGGTGTTTTTCTTTACAGATTCAATGTATTGCTGTGTGAATTTTTCAGCAGATATATAGAGTACAGTGCGTTCAGGATATTTATCTTTAATTTCAACACCTATTGCATGTGCAAGATGTGTCTTACCTAGTCCTACACCTCCAAATATCAAAAGAGGATTAAAAGAAGTTCCACCAGGCTTATTGGCAACTGCCATACCAGCAGACCTGGCCAGTCTGTTAGAATCACCTTCCAGGAAATTATCAAAATTGTAATTAGGATTAAGCTGAGATTCTATCTTTATATTTCGAATTCCGGGTATTACAAAAGGATTCTTTAATTCCGGATTTTTAGATTTTATAGGAACATCCATTTCCTGAGGATTTACACCGCCTCGGTTTGAACTTGGAATTTGCTCCGTAAATGGTTCTCTGTTCCCATAGGTATTCTCCATCTTAATGATATACACAAGCTTGGCATTTTCTCCTAGTTCTTTAGTGAGAGCTACCTTAAGTAACTTTACATAGTGCTCCTCCAGCCATTCATAAAAGAATTTACTGGGGACCTGAATGCTTAATGCGTTATCAGATAACTTTACAGGTTTGATGGGTTCAAACCATGTTTTGAATGCCTGCGGTTGGATATTATCTTGTATAAAAGCCAAGCAATTGTTCCAAACGGAATTAGCAGTAACACTCATATTAAAGAATATCTTATTTTGTTGGTTAGAGATTTAAATAAATTGGTCAAAGAAAATACCTAATTTGGCATTCTTAAGAGCGAGACAAATATGTGAACAAATATTCTAAAAAAAAAATCATTTTAGGTTGAATATTTTCTTTTTTTTTTGCATGTTCGCGACCCTCTTTAGGTGACATAATAAATATATACTTTTTAGCTGATAAATTATGCTTTTTTATCGATTTTCTTTTAGGGTTCGTTATGGAGAAACTGATCAAATGGGAGTGGTGTATCATGGGAATTATGCACAATACCTGGAGATGGGAAGGGTTGAATGGCTAAGGGCTTTGGGTATTTCTTACAAAAGCATGGAAGAAGACGGAATAATCTTGCCAGTAATTTCCTTACAGCTAAAATTTATAAAATCTGCAATTTATGACGATCTTATCACGGTGGTTACAAGACTTAAAAAAACACCCTCTGTTAGAATAGAATTTGACTACGAAATTTACAATGAAGCTGGTGAACTCTTAGTGGAGGCAAACACCGTTTTGGCATTTATAAATACAAAGACTAAAAAACCTGTTAAATGCCCTGATTATCTGATGAATAAACTGCTAAATCATGATAATGATTCAATAGCTGATCTAACTTAGTCCTGAAAAGAATTCCTCTTTAAACGCTAGTCATCTATTTTAAATATAGAGACTCCGTGAATACTCTTAAAAATGTTTTTCGCCTGATCTACATCAATAAGTTTTACGGATATTTCAATAGTACAGTCCAGTGACATGTCCTGCTTAATGATATCAATTGGATTTTGTTTAATTACCCGCATTACCCTGCTAAGTAGTGGATAGCTAAAACAAAGATTATAATTGACTTTAACCGACTTTTCAATAATTGAAGAAGATTCTAAAGCTAATTGTGCTGCCGTCCGATAAGCAGATATAAGTCCACCAACACCTAGTTTAGTACCTCCAAAAATACGTGCAACGGCTATAAGAACATTAGTTAATCCGAAAGATTTTATTTGACCGTATATTGGCATTCCGGCTGAATTGTTTGGTTCCCCATCGTCATTTGCTCTATACCTTTGTTTTTCTACGCCAATTCTCCATGCATAACAAACATGATTCGCTGTTGGGTGCTTTTTACGAAGATTTTCTATAATTTGTTTTATATCCCTCTCATTTGTTATTGGAAAAGTATAGGAATAAAACTTACTCTTGCGGTCTTTATAAAGTATACCGTCTGATGCCTTGGATACTGTTTTATATATGCCAACTTTATTTTCCATCAAAAGAATGCCACTAGAATGATACTTATAACTGCCAACAAGATACCACCCCAGTTTTTAGGGCTGATCTTTTCTTTGAATAATACAATACCGAGTAAGGTGGAGAACATTACAATGGCAACATTATTTAGTGTAAAAATTGAGGCACTGTTTAGCGTTTCATTTTGAAGCGCTCTTAATAAAAAGAAAATAGAGAAGAAATTAGGAATCCCGAGTGCAATACCCCCCAAAACATTTTTGAAATTGAGTTTTAAGGGTTTTTTAAAAGATCTTAAAAGAATAAACAAGATTCCGGTACAGGCTGCAGCACCAAATACAGTCGCTGAAAATATTGGAAATTCATTTGTCGAAACATGATTTTCTTCCATGTATTTTATGCTTGCGTCAATAATACCGGAACCTAAAAACACCATCACAGGTAATAAAAGAGATCTTTTTTGAATAGCTCTGGGCGTATCTTTCACAGATGCAAAATATACCGCAGCAAGTGCCAATACAATACCCGATGTTTTAAAGAAGCTGAGTTTTTCATTATACAATATCAGTCCCAGTATCACAGGGATCACGAAGGACATTTTGGTGGCAACGGATGCTACCGATACTCCCAGACGCTGTGAAGTCTTTGCCATAAGATTAAAGACCAAGATAAACAAGACACCTAAAAACAAGGTGCCATAAAACCAATCATTTTTTGGAATTTCATATAACTGTATGGGCTTGTTGTAAAATAGAACTCCTACGAGACATGCGGTAATATAATTTATAATTATCGCATAAATAGTTTGAACCTTGTGTGTGTCAAATAATTTAAAAATTACAAATATCAAACTTGAAAAAAGGATACTTAATAAAAGGTCTAACATTTTAATATTTTAGTATTTAGGTCTAAAATATCCTCTTCACCAACCTGAAGGTTCCAGCATGTAATGCCTAATTCTGCCGCTGCAGAGGTATGTTCCTTACTGTCGTCCACGAAGAACGTTTTTTCTGCTTTGAGATTATTTGAATTCAATACATATTCAAAGATGGCAGGCTCGGGTTTTCTCAAATTTATCTCATGTGATAAATAGAACTTTTCAAAGCAGTTTTTAAACCGTCCATACTTTTCTTTACCCATTCTCTGCTTTACAAATTCTATATGCAATTCATTCGTATTACTTAACAGGAAAAGACGATAATCTTTCTCCTTAGCCAATTTTTCTATAAACTTTAATCGTTGTTCTGGAAAATCAAGAATTATAGAATTCCAGGCGTGAATTAAATCCAATCTGCTTGCTTTGGGAAACAAATTATTGGTTTGATTAAGAAAATGCTCAGTCGTTATCAATCCTTTTTCATAATCTATAAACAATGCTTCCAGGTCAGGGCTAAGATTTTTAAATCCATATACCTGCATTTCTCTTGCTGTGGCTTGTTTGTCCAGGTTTATGAAGACATCTCCAAAATCAAAGATGATATTCTCAATCATGTAAGAGTGTTTTTATGGTATTATTACCCATGATTTCTATATCAACCTGTTTGCCTTCAATATGTGGTGCTTTTGTACCGGCACCAAAAATTATATCTCCGGTAATTATTCTCGCTTTATCCCATAGTCCGGCATTGATAAAAGTAGCTAAGGTAAGAGCACCTCCTTCAATTAGAACACTGGCTATATTTTTTTGAAACAGTATCCTGCATGTTTCTTCGGCCAGATTCTTCTCAAAATCAATGATTTCATATTGCAAACCTTTCTGAAACTTCGTTTTATCCTCAACCTGAGTTAGAATTATGGTTTGGGTAGAATTGTCATAAATATGAAGATCTATTGGTAGTTTTAGCGTTTTGTCAATAATTATTCGAATAGGGGAGGTTCCTTTCCAACAACGAACATCTAATCTAGGATTATCTTCTAAAGCGGTATTTGTCCCTACCAATATAGCCTGTTCTTCACTCCTCCATTGATGTACACGTTGCCTCGCATAGGAATTACTAATCCAATAAGGTTCTGGGTTGGATTTGCGCATTTTCGCTTTTGGAGCAATAAATCCATCTTTGGTCTCTGCCCATTTCAAAATAATAAATGGCCTGTGTTCTTCATGATAGGTCAAAAAACGCTTGTGATGCTTCCTGCACTCGTCTTCTAATACTCCTGGTAATACTTCACATCCGGCATCCTTAAGCTTTTTTATTCCACGGCCAGATACCTTTTTATTAGGATCCTGAATGCCTATAATCACTTTTTGCAAGTTATTTTTGATTATAAGATCTGCACAGGGTGGAGTTTTTCCATAATGGGAGCAGGGCTCCAGGGTAACATAAAGTGTAGCTTCTTTTAAAAGAGATTTGTCGACAACAGAATTTATTGCATTCACTTCTGCATGTGGTCCGCCATATTGACTGGTGAATCCTTCTCCTATTATTTTATCTTGATGGGTTATTAGGCTTCCAACCATTGGGTTTGGAGAGGAAGAGCCCAGGGCTTTTTTGCCTAATTCAATGCAACGACGCATATATTTTTCATGTATCTTCACCTTGCAAAAGTAGGATATTCCTGAAGAATAGGGATGCAATAGGAATTCAGGAAACAGCTGATTTTCGGACCGTTATTTTTGGAAGAACATAGTACTCTAAGAAATGTTGTTAAAGGAGATCAAAGACATATATCACAAGGAATTGGATGAAAACTATCCCAAAGAGGAAGTGGACAGTATGTTTTATTTAATGATAGAACACTTTTTAGGTTTGGAGCAATTTATTCTGGCAATAGATCCGGGGATTGTTATTACTAAAGACGAAGAACAATATATGTTTGAAGGTTTGTCTAAACTAAAGAATGAACAACCTATTCAGTATGTTTTGGGAGAGACTACTTTTATGGACTTGAAAATTATGGTAAATGAGTCTGTACTTATACCAAGACCGGAAACTGAAGAATTGGTAAACTGGGTCCTTGAAGATATTGAAAATTTGGATGATAATCTTAAGATTATTGATATTGGAACTGGAAGTGGTTGCATTGCAATTTCTCTTTCCAAACTAAAGCCAAATCTAAAGGCCACAGCAATGGATATTTCCAAATCTGCGCTCGAAGTAGCCGAAAAAAATGCCTTAAAGAATGATGTGGATATTGAATTTATTCAGGCCGATATTTTAAAGATTACCTCCTTAAAGGAAAACTATGACATTATAGTTTCTAATCCTCCATATGTTAGGGAAATGGAGAAAGACCAAATGCATAATAATGTCCTTAAAAATGAGCCTTATCTGGCATTGTTTGTTCCTGACAAGGACCCGTTACTTTTCTATAGGCCTATAGCCAAACTGGCAAAAAATAGCTTAACTCCCAAAGGTGTTCTTTATTTGGAAATAAATCAATATTTAGGGGAAGCGGTAAAAGAACTTTTGGAGGAATTCGGTTTTGCTGAAATTGAGTTTAGAAGAGATATCTTTGGAAACGACAGAATGATTAAAGCTACGCAACCTGGATAAATTCAAAATGCGTTTTAATTGTCTTTTTTAATATTTTTAAAGTCCAGAGAACATTTAGGAAATGAATAGTATTGTTGTCTTTTGTGGTAGTAGTGAAGGAAAAGACCCTCTTATATTGGATAAAGCTTATTCCTTGGGTAGGGAAATGGCAGAACGATCTATTCAACTCGTTTATGGAGCAGCCAGAATTGGAGTAATGGGTAAGTTGGCGCAGGGTGCACTGGACCATTCAGGAATCGTTGTTGGAATTATACCGGATTTCCTCAAGCTCAAAGAAGTATTTCATACTGGTCTGACAAAATTGATCGTAACAGAAAACATGCATGAGCGTAAACTCAAAATGCATGAAATGTCCGAAGGTGTAATCATGCTACCCGGAGGTTATGGTACTTTGGAGGAATTTTTTGAAATGCTAACTTGGGCTCAATTGGGGTTACATCACAAACCTATCGGTATTCTAAATATTAACGGATTTTACAACGATTTAATGAGGATGCTGAAAACAATGGTTGATCAAGGATTTGTTAAACAGGAAAACTATGATATGATACTTATAGACCATTCAATTAACGGTTTATTGGCTAAGATGATGCATTATCGCCCTCAATATGTGCCCAAATGGATAAATAAAGAACAGCTTTAATGACTATCAAGGAAAAAATAGAAGCCTTACGCGGGGAATTACGCGAGCACAACCATAAGTATTATGTCCTCACCAGTCCAACTATTTCGGATTATGAATTCGATATGAAATTAAAGGAGTTACAGGCATTAGAGGAACAGTATCCTGATTTTAGGGATGCAACTTCCCCGACTATGCGTGTAGGAGGTACAGTCACTAAGAATTTTGAGACGGTAGTTCATGAGCACAGGATGTATTCATTGGACAACTCTTATTCCAAAGAAGAGTTATTGGATTGGGAAAAGCGGGTATTGCGCATTTTGGGAGATTCCACAGTTAGCTTTACTTGTGAACTAAAATATGATGGTGCCTCAATTAGCCTAACTTATGAAAATGGGAAACTTGTCAGAGGGGTTACAAGAGGTGATGGATTTCAGGGCGATGACGTAACTGCAAACATAAGAACCATAAAATCTGTCCCTCTAAGACTTCGGGGAGATTTCCCATCTAAATTTGATATTCGGGGTGAAATTGTACTACCAATAGATGGTTTCGCTAAAATGAATAAAGAGCGCATCAATAATGGGGAGGATCCTTATATGAATCCCCGGAACACTGCAGCCGGAAGCCTTAAATTGCAAGACAGTTCACTGGTAGCGGAAAGACCTTTGGAATGCCTTCTTTACGGAATTACCGGAAGTAACCTAAATTTTTCATCCCAATTTGAAATGCTTCTAAAAGCATGTGAATGGGGTTTTAAAGTTCCTTCTGCGGCCAAGCTTTGTAAAACTACTGGAGAAGTGATGGAGTTTTTGGAGTATTGGGACATTGAGCGCCACAGTCTTCCTTATGAAACCGATGGTGTGGTTGTAAAAGTTAACAACCTTCAACAACAGGAAGAACTAGGTTACACAGCAAAGTCGCCCAGGTGGGCTCTGGCTTATAAATTTAAGTCAGAACAGGCAGTTACAATTCTTAATGAAATTAGCTATCAGGTAGGCAGAACCGGGGCTATTACACCTGTAGCAAATTTACAACCGGTTCTCTTGGCAGGAACCACGGTTAAAAGAGCTTCATTACACAATGCCGATCAAATAGCCAAGCTTGATATCCGTGAAGGGGATACAGTGCTTGTAGAAAAAGGAGGTGAAATTATCCCTAAGATTGTGAGTGTCGATTTGTCAAAACGCCGTGCCAACTCTATACCCACCCATTATATTACAAAATGTCCTGAATGTGATACGGAGTTGATTAGAAAAGCAGGGGAGGCCCAGCATTTTTGCCCTAATGAAAGCGGATGTCCCCCGCAGATAACGGGGAGAATTCAACATTTCATTTCCAGAAAAGCCCTGGATATTGAAGGTTTGGGAAGTGAAACAGTAGAATTGCTATATAAAGAGGGCTTGATAAATAATTATGCTGATTTGTATATACTTACTAAAGAACAGATAATGCCTTTGGAGCGCATGGCAGAAAAGTCTGCTGAAAATTTGATTAATGGTGTAGCGGCATCTGTTAATATTCCTTTTGAACGCCTGTTATTTGGACTTGGCATACGATATGTTGGGGAAACTGTAGCTAAGAAATTGGCCAAGGCTTATAAGAATATAGATGCATTAATGGTTGCCACAACTAATGAGTTGGAAATGGTGGATGAAATTGGAGAGAGAATTGCAGAAAGCACGGTGAATTTCTTTAGTGAGGAAAAGAACAGAGATATCATAAACCGACTTAAGGAGTATGGTCTCCAGTTTTCACTTACTGATGAGCAACTATATGGGCAAACTGAAAAACTTAAGGGTCAGACCTTTGTGGTCTCCGGGGTATTTGAAAAAGTAAGCCGAACTGAATTGAAAAAGAATATTGAAGATAACGGGGGTAAAGTAAGTTCTTCCATTTCCTCAAAGACTTCTTATGTGGTGGCGGGTGCCAAAATGGGTCCCAGTAAAAAAGAGAAGGCAGATAAATTGGGGATTCCAATGATTTCAGAAGACGATTTTTTGGGAATGATTAATTAAAAACCCTCTTTCTAAAGGAAAAAGAGGGTTTAAAAAGTGTGTTTTACAGAATATTAGTTTCCACTTAGCTCTTTATCGTATACCCATATTTCATCCCAGCTATTATCCATTACCTGATCCATGTTTCGAACAAAGGCGTCCCATGAATCCTCACCATGAACTTTTAAAAAGGTTTTCTTAAATGTAGGCGCTTCATCTAACTCTGCCCAATTTTTATAAAATCCGACGGTGGCAATATGCCGGCCGATTCTTGTTCCTTGCCTAAATTGGTTATAATAAACACCCCATGCATTATTACCTTCCATAGCTTTTATAGTTTTGCTAATAATAGTTAACATACCTTCCGCGTTATGAGAGTGCTCAAGATTAACTTCCCAATATCTGATGAATTGAATGGGGTAGAGTGAAGGATCATCAGTTAACATATCTGTATTAGACAGTTTAACATCACCTTTCCAATATTCTCCATGTTGCATTTTCTTTACATATGCCATTACGTTATCTCGCCAGTCTTCATCATGTCCTCCTTCAGATGGTCTGGAATCGATGTGTGCAAATTTTAATGGTCCCATCATCCATACAATTTTACCAATATCCGGACCACTGGAAATTTGGTAAACGATAGCCTTGTAAGGACCCTCTTTATGGTATTTTTGATTGTGTGCCCTCATATTTTCACCAAGAACTTTTAACTTAGTGTTATCTGGAGTTAATACAATAGATTCCCACATGGGGGCGTCTGCCTCCTGTGCGGTAGTTATTACTACGGCACCTAGTAAGAAAGTAGCCATTAATAAATAAGAAATTGAACTTTTTTTCATAATAATTGTGTTTAGTTTTAAGTGATTGTTGTCTGTTTATACCAAGAAAAGATTATTTGTTTTTTAATTCAAATCAAAAAGGACCAAATAAGGGTAAAAATGTCCGAAGTAAGTATTTAATTTATCCAGGCTCAATATGAATATCCCAGAAAGTTTCCAAGAATTTTTAAAAACGCAACAAAATGAGCACCCTCCAGAGCTATGGCCATCACCTTTACATGCGCTTTGGTACGATGCCAAAGGAGATTGGAATGCATCTCATGATATTGCACAAGATATACCCTCAGATCTTGGGTATTGGATTCATGCTTATCTGCATCGCAAAGAGGGCGATAAATTCAATGCCGATTATTGGTACAGAAGGGCGAACAGGCCTTATCCCAATAATACCCTACAGGAAGAATTCAGAATATTAGTGGACTATGTCATAAACAGCTAAGTACCGATTCAGTCAGGATGATCTATAATTCCGATGTCAATAGATCTCTATGACTTGAACAATTGTAGTTGTTCATTTACAATTTCAATACAAACGTTCATCCCATATGAAAGTCCGGAAATTCTTGGCAGAATTAACTCTAGTATTGATAGTTCCTGAATATGATCAACCTTGGTAAGTGGGTCTGGCATATAAATTAATCCTTTGTACTCCATATCTCTGAAAAAGAAAACAACATCAAAAAAATAAAAATTTTCTGGTGGGATATAAACAGACCAGGGTATAGCCACAAAAAAATATTTTGGATTTCCTATTTTATAGTGATAAGGTGCAATATTAAGATTGATAGTACCTAAAAAGTAAGTTGAAAGATCCAATCCTCTTTCTTTAAAATATGGGAGTTGTTGATTTAATGTACCATTGGGATATCTTTGATTATCAGATTTACCTGAAGCTACCCCGTGACCTTCACATATAAAGCCATTTACTTTCATGGCATTCTAAAAAATAACGGTTTAATAAGGATCATACAGTAATGGAAACCCCCTCTGACTTAATATTCTTTTCAGAATCAAAATAAAAATCGATTCTACCCAGATTTATTCCATAGCAACCAACCTGATTCACCAAAACTGATTTATCTAAACGGTTTTGTCTAATAACAGGCTTATCTAAAAATGTATGTGTATGTCCGCCTATAATAAGATTAATATTATCTGTTTTTGCAGCTAATTTCAAGTCACTAGGCCTCTGAGCATCTTGGTAGGAGTAACCCAAATGCGATAAACAAATAACCAGATCACATTGTTCTTCTTTCTTTAATAAAACACTAATATCCTGAGCAATTTCTATAGGATTAAGATAAACGGTCTCTTTAAAAAGACCCTTACCAACAAGGCCTGCTAGTTTTATTCCCAATCCAAATATGCCAATTTTGATTCCATTAACCAAAAATGTATTAAAGGGCTCTATAAAGCCATTCATCACTGTATTGGTAAAATCATAATTGGCCGAGAGAAATTTAAACTTAGCAAATGGCATCTGAGCTAAAAGGCCTTCAATACCACTGTCAAAGTCATGGTTTCCAATTGTAGCAGCGTCATATTTAAGCATGCTCATCAATTTAAATTCTAATTCTCCGCCATAAAAATTAAAATAGGGTGTACCCTGGAAAATATCTCCGGCATCTAATAAAAGGGTATATGGACTTTCCTCTCTGATTTTTTGAATCAATGTGGCCCTTCTGGCAATACCGCCCATATTCGGAAACGAATTATGTCCTTTAGGAAAAGGATCTATATGACTGTGCACATCATTGGTATGCAGTATAGTAATGCGTTTTGAATTCTGAAAATCACAACTATTCAAGCTAAGTCCACCAATACCTACGTAGGCGCCACCGGCAAATGAATTTGTTACAAAGTCCCTTCTCTTCATTTCTTTTCAATTTTAATAAAGCGGTCGTCCACTTTGGCAGTAAGGGTATCTACTTTTTTAAAATAATCAATCATTGCATTCCTAATCAAATAATTTAAATCAACAGAGTTGAGATCATTCCTAAAAAACTCCATATCGCCACCTCCATCTACCAGATAATTTGATGTAGCTACATTATAGGTTCTATTTTCATCAAAAGGCAACCCCTGAATATTCACATCCTTAAGGGTTTCGTTTTTATTCAAAACAATCTGCATGCCTGCCATAGGATGCGGATTTTTTGCGTTTATTAGAAAAGAAATAAGATCTCTAACAGACTTGCCTTTAATTGCAACAACCACTATTGAATTATCAAATGGCATTACTTCATAAGCTGTTCTAGCACTTACCTTTCCTTTAGATATTATGCTTCGAATACCGCCGTGATTTGAAATTACAAAGTCTATTTCACGTCCAGTTCTCGATTTAAAAATTGGGTTGGCTTCGCTAAGTATTATATCAGCCATTAAGTTTCCTGCTGAGGTATTGTATTTACCATCTTTCTTCGTGATTTGCTTAGGAGCATAGGCCAAAGCGCTATCTAAAACTTCGTTAACGCGCTTTCTATAGGGGGCTACGAAAATATCTATTGAATCTGTAACATGTATAGAATCTGTAATTGGTAGCTGCTTACCAGATATTCTACTAAGCTTTTTCGGTGCGTCATGGCAGGCATAAAGACAAGTAATTGTTACAAAAATAACAAAATGTTGTATTTTTAAAATCATTATCCTTCTTATCTTAGCGTCATACTTGCTTGGATATTAATTACATTTGCCTAAAGGTAAAGGTACATGTTTTTAAAGGCACTTAAAGAGAAATTTAAACACAAATCCGGGTTAAAATATTTAAAGGAACAATTTGAAAATCCGCCAGATGCTGTTTTACGCAAAAATGGTATTACGTCGATTGCCATTATTGTAGATCTCGATAAATTTGATAAAGCGGAATTGTTCTATGAATTTGTAGAAGACTTTAAACTAAGGCCCAATGCGGTTAAAATTATTGGGTATAAAAATTATTATGATAAGAATTCACCTTATGCAACCCCTGTTTTTTCAGATAAAGACCTTGGTTGGAATGGGGCCATAGAAAACAGTTATGCCCTGGAGTTTTTGAGTAGGGAATACGATATGCTGGTGAATTATTATAATCAGGAGAATTTAATGCTCCAGTTAATGTCCATAAAGACCAGAGCAAGAATTAATGTCGGTTTTGCGGAGATAGACGAAAGGCATAATGATCTAATATTAGAGACATCGCTCTCAGACTTTAATACTTTTAAGAAAGAGCTTAAAAAATATCTTAAGGTTTTGGGCGAAATTGATGCTTGATGTAAGTAACTATGAAAAATTTATTAGGAACTGGGGTTGCATTGATTACTCCCTTTAATCTTGATTTATCTATTGATATTGATGCCTTAAAACGCGTCGTAAACTTTTGCATTGAAGGAAATATTGATTACCTCGTTGTATTAGGTACCACCGGAGAATCTGCAACACTTACCAGTTCTGAAAAACAATTGGTAATTGACGTGGTAGTTGAAGAAAACGCTGGAAGACTTCCTCTTGTTGTTGGCATAGGAGGCAATAATACACAACTTTTAACCGAGGAATTACTTAAAACCAATCTTAAGGATTTTGCAGCGGTCTTATCCGTGTCACCTTACTACAATAAACCTACTCAGGAGGGAATTTACCGCCATTATAAAACTTTGGCACAAGCCTCTGAAAAGCCTCTCATTTTATACAATGTGCCTGGAAGAACCGGAAGTAATATTGAACCGGATACGGTTCTCAGACTTGTAAATGATTGTTCTAATATTGTTGGAATAAAAGAAGCTTCGGGCGATATGGCTCAGATGAGAAGTTTGATAAATAAATTACCCTCAGATTTTTTGGTCATTTCAGGGGATGATTTTACAGCATTACCAACCGTTATAGAAGGTGGGGTAGGGGTCATTTCTGTTTTAGGACAAGGTCTGCCAAATGAATTTTCCAAAATGATAAGGTTGGGATTACAAGGTAAGACAGAAGAAGCTTATGCCTTGCACAATGCGATGAAGGAGGCAATGAAATTAATTTTCCAGGAGGGAAATCCCGCAGGAATAAAATCGATTTTGGAAGTTCAAGGAATTTGCGGCCCAGCAGTGCGTTTACCGTTGGTTGAAGCATCCTCAGAACTTAAAGGGGATATAAATGAATTTATGAGGACTTTTACAAAAATCAGAGCTTAGGTTTAATGGTCGAATTTTTTCTCGAAAGCGCAATTTGCCGTATTACAGTAGAATTGAAAAAGCTAAATTTGGGTTAAAACTTCATTAAAATCCATTTTTAACGCCCTTACTGGTACTATCTTAGTGCTTAATTAATGTTTTTTATTCCGCCAATTATCCCTAATTTTGCAAAATGTTTTTTAGAACTAAATATCTTTTCTTCTTACTCATTGTCACATTTGTCTTAAATTCATGTGGTGAATACCAGAAGGTATTAAAAAAGCCTAATACAAAAGCAAAGTATGAACTTGCAGAAAAGCTATATAAAGAAGGGGATTTTAAAAAGGCCAATCGCTTATTAGAACAAATTGCTCCGGGATATGTGGGTAAACCACAAGGAGAGCGAGTAATGTTCTTTTTTGCCAACAGTTACTTTGAAATTAAGGATTACAATTTTTCCGGTTATCAGTTTGAACGTTTTTTGAAGTCCTATCCTAAAAGTGATAAGGCCTCTGAAGCGGCATTTCTTGGAGCGAAAAGTTATTATATGCTTTCACCCAGGTATTCTGTAGACCAGACTGATACGGACAAGGCCTTAATCAAATTGCAGTTGTTTATTAATCTTTACCCTGAATCTGAGTTCTTCGCAGAGGCAAATATTATGGCAAAGGAATTAACAACTAAGAAAGAACGGAAAGCTTTTGAAGTTGCTAAACAATTTACAAAACTTGGAAAGTCATATATATTAGACTATAGTGTTTCCGCCATTGCATCCTTAGATAATTTTATTTCGGATAACCCCGGATCAATTTATCACGAGGAAGCGCTTTATCTGAAAATTCAGGCAACTACGAATATAGCCTTAAACAGTACAGAGAATCGCAAAAAAGAGCGTCTGGAGGAAGCTAAAATGGCATATAATAATTTGTTCAAATACTTCCCAGAAACTAAATATGCGGAAGTTGCCAATGATTTGATTGAAAAAGTAGATGAGCAATTAAACGATTATTCCGAACAAAAAAACCTTACAAAATGAATATGAACGATTTGAAGAATTCCAAAGCCCCGGTTTCAACTGTTACCATCAACAGAAATGAGTTTGATGATAAGACAGATAATATTTATGAGGCTATATCAATAACTGCCAAAAGAGCGATCCAGATCAATTCTGAAATTAAAAAGGAACTTCTGGAAAAACTAGAAGAATTTGCCACATATAGCGATAGCCTTGAGGAGGTATTTGAAAATAAGGAGCAAATTGAAGTTTCAAAATTTTATGAAAAACTTCCCAAACCACATGCTTTGGCAGTAATGGAATGGTTGGAAGATAAAATTTACCATAGGAATACAGAGAAAGACGAGCAGTAATATGTTAGGCGGCAAAAAAATCCTTTTAGGTATTACCGGGGGTATCGCTGCTTACAAAACCACTTTTCTGGTTAGATTATTTATCAAAGCAGGCGCTGAAGTTAAGGTTATCTTAACTGAAAGCGCTCTTTCATTTGTTACGCCTCTTACCTTAGCTACCTTATCAAAGAATCCTGTACTTACCAGTTTTATCAAAGAAGAAGAAGAGAGCGTGGATTGGAACAATCACGTAGATCTTGGCCTATGGGCTGATTTAATGCTTATTGCTCCGACTACAGCCAATACCCTGAGCAAAATGGCAAGTGGTACTTGTGATAATTTATTACTGGCTACTTACCTATCCGCTAAATGCCCGGTATTCTTTGCCCCGGCGATGGATCTTGATATGTATAAACATCCAACGACAAAAGCGAGTCTTAAAAAATTACAGACTTTTGGCAATATCATGATTCCAGCCAGAAAAGGTGAATTAGCAAGTGGATTATTTGGTGAAGGACGAATGGCAGAACCGGAAGATATCGTGCAGTTTATGCAGGAATATCTTTCCAGTAACTTGCCGCTAAAAGGAAAAAAAATATTGATTACAGCCGGACCCACATATGAAGCCATAGACCCTGTGCGTTTCGTTGGCAATCATTCCTCTGGCCTTATGGGGTTTGAATTGGCAAATGCAGCTGCCAAACTTGGGGGAGAAATTGTATTGGTCTCAGGACCTTCAAACTTAACAACAAATAATCCGTCCATTGAAATAGTAAGGGTAGTATCTGCTCAGGAAATGTTTAATGCCGTTCATAAGTATTATAATGAATGCAACATTGCTATAAGTGCCGCTGCCGTTTCTGATTACAGGCCAAGTCGGGTGTATGAACAAAAAATAAAAAAAGAATCTGAAACCCTTCAAATTGATTTTGTTAAAAATAAAGATATTCTATTATCAATGGGAGATAAGAAGAAGGATCAATATTTAGTGGGCTTTGCATTGGAGACTGAAAACGAGCTTGAGAATGCCAAAAAGAAATTACGAAAAAAGAATTTGGATGCTATTGTTTTGAATTCACTTAATGACAAAGATGCAGGGTTCGGAAAAACAACAAACAAAATAACATTTATAGATAAGAATTTAGAGATAAAAACGTTTGAAGTTAAGAATAAGGCTGAAGTTGCCTTAGACATATGGAACGAAATCATCAGTAGGGGTCATGCGTAATTTTTTAATTGTCTTATTTAGCCTTCTTTTTGCTAATTACATTAGTGCCCAGGAACTTAATTGTACCATAACGGTTAATGCGGATCAGGTAAACCAGACAAATAGGCAAATATTTGGGACTTTAGAGCGTGCATTGAATGATTTTGTTAATAAAAGCCAATGGACAAATAGGATTTACAAGGAGAATGAGAGGGTTAATGCCAGGATGTTTATTACAGTAACGGACTTCGCGTCTGACAGATTTAGTGCAAATATTCAGATTCAGTCTTCTCGTCCCGTATTTAATACCTCTTACGAAAGCCCCATTTTTAATTATAAGGACAATCAGTTCAATTTTCAGTATATAGAGTTTCAACCTTTGGTTTATAACCCGAATGTTTTTGATTCTAATTTGGTTGGAGTTATCTCCTATTATGTTTATATAATGCTTGGACTCGATGCAGATACTTTTGCCCTGGAAGGTGGTACGGAGTTTTACAAAGAGGCTCAGCAAATTGTGACCCAGGCTCAGGGCAGTAATTTTTCGGGCTGGAGGCAAACGGCTTCAGATAATAGGACTCGATTTGAGTTGGTTGATAACCTTCTGTCAAATACTTTTAGAGAATATAGAATTGCCATGTACAATTATCACCGAAAGGGTTTGGATATTTTAGGAGATAACAATAGCACTGGTAAGCAAGTGATAGCAGGGTCTATGAGGTTGTTTGAGACTTTAACTCAAAGAAGGCCTAATGCATTCTTAATACAAACCTTCTTTGATGCCAAATCTGACGAAATACAAGACATCTTTTCTGATGGGCCTAAAGTAGATATTGTTGCCCTAAAAGAGACATTAAATAAAGTAGCTCCATTTTATTCCACAACTTGGGATGAAATAACATATTAACCACTTCACTTTCATTCCAATAATAATTTATCTTTACAGACCATATTATATAATAGTACTGTGCTGATAAATCTGTCTATAAAAAATTATGCATTAATTGATAACCTCAATGTAAACTTCACTGGGGGATTTACTACTATTACGGGTGAAACAGGTGCTGGCAAGTCAATTCTTTTAGGAGGCCTTTCCCTGGTTTTAGGAAAACGCGCAGACATGTCTTCTCTAAAAGATAAAGACAACAGATGTGTAATAGAAGCTGTTTTTGATATCAAAAATTATGATTTAGAATCATTTTTTAAAGAGCATGATCTGGAGTATGACTCCAATACTATTGTACGTAGAGAAATTCATCCCAGTGGTAAATCCAGAGCATTTGTAAATGACTCTCCCCTTACACTGGATATATTGACGCAACTAGGCAAACGACTTGTTGATATTCATTCACAGCACCAGACATTGCAGTTGACTGAGCACGATTTTCAGTTAAAATTAATTGATGCTTTTGCAGATAATACAAAGGTCCTGAATGCATACAATAATAAACTAGCAAAATATAAAACTACTTTACAAGAATTTGATGAGCTCATTGAATTTCAAAAAAATGCTATTAAAGAGCATGATTACAACACTTTCTTGTTAACTGAATTGGATGCCATATATCTTGAAGAAGGGCTTCAGGAAAAACTGGAAGATCAATTCCAACAATTAAATAATGTTGAGACCGTTCTTGAAAATCTATCCAAGGGAAATCACCTGTTGAGGGATGAACAAATGGGTATTGTAAGTTTGCTTCAGGAACTTAAACTGATATCAGGAAAGCTATCCGTCATAGGAAACAAGTTTGCAAATCTTAAGGAACGAATTGATTCTGTTTTTATTGAATTAAAAGACATAGCCGAAGAAATACAAATTCTTCAGGAATCTATTGAACCCGATCCGGGGAAACTTGAAGAAATTAATACAAAATTACAGATCATATACGACCTGCAGAGAAAACATGATGTATCTAATGTCTCTCAATTAATTGTTTTAAAAGAAACACTTACAAATAAGGTTAGTGCCACACAAAATCTTGAAGAAGAAATTGAAGACAAAAGGAATTTACTTGAGGCACTAAAGAAGGAGTTGGATAAAGAAGCTAATTTGTTATCTGCACGCCGTAAGGCTGTAATTCCGGAAATAAAGGAAAAACTTGAACATTCTTTGCACTCCCTGGGATTACCAAATGCTACTTTTAAGATTGAAGTTATTCCAACTCAAGATTATAAAACTAACGGTGTTGATACGCTAATGTTTTTATTTTCCGCGAATAAAGGATCAGATTATAATACTTTAAAAAAGGTTGCTTCCGGAGGAGAACTCTCTCGTATTATGCTTGTAATAAAATCAATACTTGCCCGTTTCGAACAATTACCGACCTTAATGTTTGATGAGATAGATAGTGGTGTTTCCGGTGAAATATCAAACAGAATGGGTGATATTATGCAACAAATGAGCCAGAATATGCAGGTTTTTTCTATAACGCATCTTCCTCAAATTGCTTCCAAAGGGGATCATCATTTTAAAGTATATAAAATAGATAAGGGCGATAGTACTCAAACACAAATGAAAGAATTGCTGGAGGATGAAAGAGTTTTCGAATTGGCGGAAATGCTTGGGGGCAAGAGCCTGTCCGATTCCGCTCTGGCCCATGCCCGGGAGCTTTTAAATTAAAAAGGGTAAAAAGGTCTTTAATTTATTTCTCCCCTTCTAAGTATGTTTCAAATATCCTATAGGAGCAGTTTAGTTTCTACTTTTTTAGATATCTTTGACTTCAAATTAATCCAAAGCATTTTAAAAATGGCATATAATTTATTAAAAGGGAAGAAGGGAATTATTTTTGGGGCACTCGATGAAAATTCAATTGCGTGGAAAACCGCTGAACGTGTACATGAAGAGGGCGGTACTTTTGTTCTTACAAATGCTCCTATTGCCATGAGGATGGGTCAGATTAATGTCCTGGCAGAGAAAACTGGTTCACAAATATTCCCCGCTGATGCTACCAATGAAGATGACTTGAATAATTTGATTGCAAAATCCATGGAAATTTTGGGGGGAAAACTGGATTTTGTTTTACATTCAATTGGAATGTCGGTTAATGTCCGTAAAGGTCGTTTATATACCGATGAAAAATATGATTTTACAACTAAAGGATGGGATGTTTCTGCTCTTTCATTCCATAAGGTTATGCAAAGTTTATACAAAGCAGACGCAATGAATTCATGGGGAAGTATAGTAGCATTAACCTATATGGCTTCGCAACGTACATTTCCAGATTATAATGATATGGCAGACAACAAAGCTTATCTTGAATCTGTGGCCAGAAGTTTTGGCTACTTTTTTGGTATAGAGAAAAAGGTAAGAGTAAATACAATTTCTCAATCTCCAACACCAACTACTGCCGGACAGGGTGTAAAAGGTTTTAATGGCTTTATTAATTATGCAGAAAAGATGTCTCCCTTAGGTAATGCAACCGCTCAGGATTGTGCAGATTATACCGTATCTCTCTTTTCAGATCTTACAAGAAAAGTTACGATGCAGAATTTGTTTCATGATGGTGGTTTTTCAAATACTGGTGTAAGCCATGAGGTAATTGAGCATTTTACTGAATAACAGTATCTAAAAAATTAGAAAGCCATCCCAGTACAGGATGGCTTTTATGTATACTCTAATTGAGATATGAAACTTTCTTTTTCTTTAATCATTCCTGTATTTAACAGACCCGATGAAATTCGCGAACTGCTGGAGAGTCTATTGCATCAGTCCTATGATAAATCATATGAAATAGTCATTGTTGAAGACGGCTCTGTTACCACATCTAAAACTGTAATTGATGATTATAAAGGAACATTAAATATTACTTATCTTTTCAAAGAGAATACAGGTCCTGGGCATACCAGAAATTTCGGTATGCAGCGCGCTAAAGGGAATTATTTTATAATATTGGATTCAGATTGCGTAATTCCTGTCGATTATCTCGAAAAGGTCGCAGTTAGCTTAAACAACAAATACGTAGATTGTTTTGGTGGACCAGATGCCGCGCATCAGTCATTCTCAAATGTTCAAAAGGCGATAAATTATGCCATGACTTCTATTTTTACCACTGGAGGTATCAGAGGAAATAATAAAACTGTCGATAAATTTCAGCCAAGAAGTTTTAATATGGGGATTTCCAAAAAGGCTTTTGAAGACTCGGGAGGCTTTGGAAATATACATCCGGGAGAGGACCCGGACCTAAGTATGCGTTTATGGAAAAAAGGGTATGAAACCAAATTAATTAGTGAGGCTTTTGTTTACCATAAGAGAAGAATAAGTTTCAATAAATTCTTTATACAGGTTAAAAAGTTTGGTATGGTTCGTCCTATTCTTAATAACTGGCATCCGGGTTCTTCCAGAATATTCTACTGGTTTCCCTCCATTTTCTGTATAGGGTTTATAATTTCACTAGGTGCTCTATTCATTGGGTCGGGAAGATATCTATGGCCCATTATACTTTATGCTGCGTATTTTGCGTTTATTTTTTTAGATGCCTTAATAAAGAATAAAAACCTTGTAGTTGCTTTTTTAGCTATTATTGCTGTTATGATTCAGTTTCTTGGTTATGGATATGGTTTTCTAAAATCAGTAATCTTAGTCAATTTTAGCAAAAGTAAACCACAGGAACTTTTTCCCGAATTGTTTTTTAAATAAATTTAATGGAGCAAAAAGAAGTCAAAAGGAGTAATGATAAAAGAAAGATAAATATATTTTTAATCTTCCTTTTGTGCTCTTTCCTTGCCTGGCTTGTAAGCAGGTTATCTGAGACCTATGTTGACCGTACTACTTTTGACCTGGAGTATATCAACGTACCTGACAGTCTCCTTTTAGCTGATAACTCTTTGAAAAATGTTGATGTAAGACTTAGAGCCAGCGGGTTTCAGTTCTTAGGATTTAATTATAATCCTAAAAAAATTGAGATTGATCTGTCTAATATGGCTAATGATCAATCAAAATTTTACGTTACCCAACTTGATTTCAGGAAACAGATAGAGAGTCAATTATCAGGTTCCATAACCCTTTTAGAAGTAGATAGGGATACGCTGTTTTTAGATTTCTACAAGGTTGAATTAAAAAAAGTTCCCATCTCTCCAAATATTAGCTTAAACCCGGCCCAGAATTATCTTGTAGACGGCAAATTAAAGTTAGAGCCTTCACTAATTTCAATATCGGGACCAAAAAAGGAGTTGGATTTAGTAAATTCAGTTTCCACATCGGAGGTTGAACTCAATGAAATTACTGAGGATTTTTCCATAGTAGTTGATTTGGTTTTGCCGGAAGAGCTAAAGAATTTGGTGCTTTCCGAAAAAAAGGTAAAAATCTCCGGGAATGTTTTTCGGTTCTCTGAAAAATTAATAGAAATTCCAGTGGAGGTTATTAATCTCCCGGAGGGAACTCAGATAAAAACTTTTCCCAACACAATTGCGGTACTTTGTAAAGCCAGAATTGATCGATTAAAAGATATTAGCCCTGTAGAGTTTAAAGTTGTGGCTAATTTTCAGGATCAAAGAGGTGAAAATCAAAATCTGCAAGTAAGCCTTATTGAAAAACCCGACGATGTGTACAGTGTTCAACTAATGAAGAATGAAGTGGAATTTATCTTGAAACGTCAATGAAGATTATAGGATTAACCGGTGGTATTGGCAGTGGAAAAACAACAGTAGCCAAACTGTTTAAAGAATTGGGTGTCCCTGTTTATAATTCTGATTTGAGAGGCAAAAAGCTAATGAAAAATTCTAAAGAGATTCGAACTGCCGTTATCGATCTTTTAGGAAAAGATTCATATGTATTGGAAAGGTTAAACAAAAAATACATAGCTGAAAGGGTTTTTAGTGATAAGCAATTACTTCAGAAGCTTAATGCAATTGTTCATCCAGCTGTTAGAAACGATTTTATTGGGTGGGTAAAAAAGAAAAAAACTCCATATGTGATCCAGGAGGCAGCAATACTTTTTGAAAACGGTTCCTATAATAATTTTGATAAGATAATACTTGTAAAGGCACCAAAAGACGTGCGTTTAGAAAGAATTATAGCAAGAGATAATGGTTCAAAGGAAGAGATCTTGGCCCGAATGGAGAATCAATGGGACGATTCTAAAAAGATTCCTTTATCGGATTATATTATCGAAAATATAGACTTAGATCAGACCAAATTACAAGTTGAACAGATTCACCGCCAACTTACTAAAAATAGTGGTCTAACAGCTTTTTTAACATTTTTGTTAAGGTTAGGTTAAACAGGCGATCCACTAAATGTTAAATTTTTAAATTTACCAAATAGATGAATAAGAGATTATTTGTTAGCATGGTCATTTTAATGAGCCTCTCTCTTATTGGGATTATCTCTGTGCAATTGTATTGGATAAAAAGTTCTGTTGAAGATAAAGAAGAACAATTTTCAAATGCAGTTTCTGAAGTTCTTAATAAAGTAACGGACAAAATAGAAGACCGTGAAATGGACGACTATTCTGAGAGATTTTTAAATCTTAAGGATAGTGTAGGAGAGTTTAAAAGCTCCCATTTGAGTAACATATTTTTTATTGATCGCGATTTAAATTCTAACGAGATTCTATTTTACTCGCATGGAATTTTGGAAGAGGATTATAATATCGCCTCTACGTTCTTTGACAATAGCAATGGCAACGATACCACAACAATAAGAAATTACACCAGTAAACGCACTAAAACAGTTTATAAGGAGGATTTTGGACTGGATGGTAAAAGCTATAAACTAAATCCCGTACAAAAATTGGAGAAAGTAGGTGGCTTATCATCCATAGACAAGGCAATTTTTGACGATGTCTATAGGGAATATGCAGAAAAAGTACCGATTCATAAACGCGTTTCAAAACAAGAGATAGAATTATTACTGGACCGTGAGTTGGAAAACCGGGGTATGGATATTGAATATGAATATGGAGTATATAGCAAGGGTCTACCTACTAAAGTAAAGTCTAAAAGATTCAAATTGGGAGGTAAGACAGTTTATAAAGCTCCATTTTTCAAGAACAGTGAAGGAATGAGTAATTTTACGCTCTTGTTATCTTTCCCTAAAAAGAAAAAGTTCTTACTGCAATCTATTCTGGGAATGGCGATTTTATCTTTGGTTTTCACACTTATTATAGTTGTGGCATATTCGGGAGCAATTTATCAGTTAATAAAACAAAAGCAGATCTCAGAAATAAAGTCAGATTTTATAAATAATATGACTCATGAGTTTAAAACACCCATTGCTACAATAAACTTGGCGGTTGAAGCAATCAGAAATCCAAAAATTATTGGAGATCAGGAAAAGGTACAACGGTATTTGCAAATGATAAAGGAAGAGAACAAAAGAATGCATGCTCAGGTTGAAAATGTTCTTAGGATCTCCAAACTAGAAAAAAACCAATTGGATATAAGTAAGGACAGTGTAGATGTTCACGACATTATTAAAAAAGCAATTACTCATGTTCAACTTATTGTAATGGATAAGGGAGGATATATTCATACCAATTTAGATGCTGGAAGATCCGAAGTGTTGGCAAATGAGATGCATTTTGGAAATGTGATTGTAAACATTTTGGATAATGCTGTGAAATATTCACCAGAGGCACCTAAAATTGATGTCTTTACGGAGATTGCCAATAATTATATTGTCATTAAGATACAAGACCAGGGTGCAGGAATGAGTAAAGCGGTGTTGAAAAAAGTATTTGAAAAATTTTATAGAGAACACACCGGAGATATACATAATGTTAAAGGGCATGGGCTGGGATTGGCTTATGTAAAAAAAATAGTAGAAGATCACCAAGGGGAAGTTTATGCAGAAAGTGAAAAAGATAAAGGAAGTAGCTTCTATATTAAACTACCATTAATATAAAAATATATGGAAACAGAAAACAAAAAAATACTTTTAGTCGAAGACGATCCTAACTTTGGAATCGTGTTAAAGGACTACCTATCCATGAACGATTTTGATGTTACTTTGGCAAAAAACGGAATGGAAGGTTTTGAGAAGTTTAAAAAAGACAATTATGACGTCTGTATATTGGATGTGATGATGCCTTATAAGGACGGGTTTACCCTGGCAAGGGAAATTCGGGAGAAGAATGAGAACGTTCCAATCGTTTTTCTTACAGCCAAAACTATGAAAGAAGACGTTCTTAAAGGTTATAAAGCGGGTGCTGACGATTATTTAAACAAACCATTTGATTCTGAAGTCTTGCTGATGAAATTAAGAGCTATTCTTCAGAGAAAGGCCTCTAATACCTTGGCTGATAGCAAACAATTTGAATTTAATATTGGAAACTTTCACTTAAATTCTAAGCTAAGGTTTCTTAAATACAAGGATGAAGAGCCAATAAAACTCTCGCCAAAGGAAAATGAATTATTAAGGTTACTGGCTTTGCATGAGAATGACCTTATGCCCAGGGAGTTGGCTTTGACTAAGATATGGCGTGATGACAATTATTTTACATCCAGAAGTATGGATGTTTATATCGCCAAATTGCGTAAGTATCTTAAAAGAGATGACGTGGTTGAGATTTTGAATATTCACGGCGAAGGTTTCAGGCTTGTAGTGAAAACACAATAAAATATAAACGTTAAAGACAATTAGGCATCCCAAAGTGGATGCCTTTTTTATTAAAACTATATTAATTCTAAGATTAGGTTAACTATTTCCTCAGGAGGCATATTTATTGAAACCTTTATGGCTTTTTGAGGTGTCTCCAGAGTTTCAAACTGGGACTTAAGAAGTTCAGCTGGCATAAAATGACCTTTTCTTTGGTGCAAGCGATTCATTACATCTTCAAAAGAACCACTTAGATAAATCCACCTTGCATTTTCCTGAAGATTAGCATCCAATATTAGCCTGTAGGATTCCTTTAATGCGGAACAACCTATAATAGCTCCCTCTTCACGCCTGGTAAGGGCTAATTCATTTAATTTTAATAACCAACCCATTCTATCTTTGTCGGTTAACGGCTGTCCGGAGGCCATTTTTTTTACATTGGTTTTAGAATGATAGTCATCTCCATCATAGAAAGGTAGTTTGAGTTCTTTTGCCAATAAACTCCCAACTGTAGATTTACCACAACCGGAAACCCCCATAATAAAGTAAATTTTTGGATTCGTCTTTATCATTCTACATGACCTTTTTTAAATGCATAATTTTATCCAGTATCTCATCAAATGGAGTAGAGACGTCTATCCAAATAATATCCTTATTTTTTCCAAACCATGTTAATTGCCTTTTAGCAAATCGACGTGTATTCTTCTTTATTTCTGAAATAGCAAAATCCAGGTCCCATATTCCATCAAAAGATTTAAAAAGTTCTGTGTAACCTACAGTTTGTAAGGCATTTAAATGTTTCTGTTTATGTAATGATCTGGCTTCCTCTATAAGTCCGCTTTCAATCATGGTATCCACCCGCTTATTTATTTTATCATAAAGTATGCTTCTTTCTGTCGAAAGACCTACCACAATTGAATTAAATGATCTGGGAGGCTTTTTTTGATTTATAAAGGAAGAATAGGTTTTACCGGTATCTAGGTATATTTCAAGAGCACGAATAATTCTACGGGGATTTTGAATATCTACTTTAGCATAATATTGTGGGTCCAGATTTTTAAGTTGATTTTGTAAAACTTCAATTCCTTCCTGCTTATGAATTGTATTTAATTTGATTCTTATTTCCCTATCAACCCCGGGGAAAGTGTCTAAGCCATAAATAACCGCATCAACATATAAGCCGCTGCCGCCCACCATGATAGCAATATCATATTTCTTAAAAAGCTTATCGAGAACATTCAGGGTATCCTTTTCAAAATCGCCTACATTGTATGTTTCCTGAATACTCTTATGTTGAATAAAATGATGTGGTACCGATTCTAATTCATGTCTGGAAGGAACCGCAGTGCCTATTGACATTTCCTTGTAAAATTGTCTGGAGTCCGCGGAGATGATCTCTGTTTTGAAATATGTTGCCAGGTCTATTGCTAATTTTGTTTTCCCAATTGCGGTGGGCCCTACAACAGTAAGAAGATATTTACCTGACATTAGTCATCGCCTAATTTATTACCACAGCTTCTGCAAAATTCAGCATCCTTTCTTAGAATTTCAGTGCCACAGGAATCACAACTCCGCCCCATATCGGCCTCCTTATCCTCCTGGTTCATCGTAGTATATTTGGAGGATACAATACCGGTTGGTACTGCGATAATACCATATCCAATAATCATAATAAAGGTGGCAATAATCTGTCCCAGTCCGGTTTCCGGAGAAATATCCCCGTAGCCAACTGTAGTTAAGGTAACAATTGTCCAATATACACTATGTGGAATACTGTTGAACCCATGCTCAGGGCCTTCTACCAAGTACATAATGGTCCCCAACAATACGGAGATTACTAAAACAAAGAATACAAAAACCAAGATCTTGGTTCTGCTGGCCTGTAAAGCCCGCATTAGATTATTAGACTCCCCAACAAATCTAACCAGTTTAAGAATTCTAAAGACTCGCAATAGGCGTAAAGCCCTAAACGCCGTAATATACTGTGAACCGCCTATGAAAAACGACAAGTATTTTGGAATAGTGGAAAGAAGATCGACGATGCCAAAAAAACTAAAAACATACTTTGATGGCTTTTTTATACAAATAAGACGAAGGATGTATTCCAAAGTAAATAAAATAGTAACTACCCATTCCGAAATATTAAGAAATGAATGATATTTCGTATCTATTCTGGGGATACTCTCCAGCATAACAATAATAACACTATATACAATTACTATTAGCAGGACTATATCAAATAGCTTACCTGCCGGCGTATGAGTGCCATAAATTATTTCATGAAGTTTATATTTCCAGCCTTTTTTTGGTTTGAATGCTGTCACGGGTTATTTTTCAATTCAATAATTTCAAGTACTTTTTTTTCTCTCATGTACGATTCAATAATTTTTCTGGCATACCGTGAGCTATTCATAGGGGTAATAATTGATTCTAAGATATGAATATTATTAATTTGATAATTAAGGTTATAGAAACCTAAACCACTGAATTCCCCATTCTTGATTAGTATAGCACTGCGTTCACCAATTTCCCTGCCCTTGTCAACAATGATTAAATTATCTGATAATACATCATAGCCATTTATTTGTACAAGATGTTTTTTATTTGAGGATGTAATTTGTTTGCCCTGTATATTATATTTGGGTTTATTCTTAGTGAGTTCTTCATTTTCTTTTAGCAATGCTACTAATTCATTGCCGGTTTTTTCATAGCTAACCTTTTTGGTCTCTTTTTGAATTTGCCTGGCCAAGTCCCCACTTTTTAAAAAGTGACGGTTAACACGTTTTTTGATATTGTTACTTTTACCCAGGAAAATTATATCACCATCTTTATTGTGCATGTAATATACGCCAACCTCTGTTGGCATACTTGCCACAATATCCAACTGCCTTTGTGAGAGTTCTCCCAGAGACTCCTCACGTACAATTTCTTTGATTATGGACTTATCACTGTCTTTAGTAAGTAGAAGTTTGAATAATTTTAACGTAGCCAGTGCATCACCGTTAGCCCTATGTCGGTCACTTACTGGAATACCTAATGAGCGAACCAGTTTGCCCAGGCTGTGCGATTCCGCATCCGGGATCAACCTTTTTGACAAATCCACAGTGCACAGGGTTTTCCTCTCAAAATCAAATCCTAATCTTCGAAATTCTGTGCGCAAGATTCTATAATCAAATTGGGCATTGTGAGCCACAATGACGGTATCTTTCGTTATTTCGACAATGCGTTTTGCCACTTCATGAAATTTAGGAGCAGTACGCAACATTTTGTTATTAATTCCTGTGAGATTAACTACAAAGGGCTGAATTTCCTTTTCTGGATTTACAAGACTAATGAATTTGTCTACAACCTCATGTCCGTCAAATTTATGAATGGCAATTTCGGTGATCCCTTCTTCATTATAT
>CBDTVT010000010.1:0-31468 GCA_965364275.1 uncultured Eudoraea sp.
AGTCAGGCGGGACTCTCCGCGATCGGTGTTGCGCCGGCGACACCCCCGAACCACTCCGACTTCCTGCCCGAATGGCTGCGCCGCGGCTACCACGGAACGATGCAGTATCTGGCCCGCGATCCATCGCTGCGCGGAGATCCTGCCCGCATTATGGAAGTTCTTTGCCTTCCTTTACGGAATAGTTTGCAAACTCTGAAATATCCGCACCGGCTACAAACGCCTTTTCGCCGCTCCCGGTGAGTATAATGGCTCGTATCATTTTGTCCTTGTCCAGAGTCTTAAATGCCTTACTTAAATCCTTGATCGTTGCTCTGTTTAACGCATTTAATTTTTTTGGTCTGTTAATAATAACTGTTGCGAGGCTACTATTAAGATCTATCAGGATATTTTCAAAGTTCATAGGTGGTTATTTTATTAATTTTTTGCTCCTTTTGGAAACATAACAGTGAATACGGTTCCTTTACCAGGCTGTGAAGTAAAATTAATACTCCCATTATAGGTTTCAACAATATTCTTCACCATGCCAAGGCCTAATCCCATCCCACTGGTTTTAGTTGTAAACTTGGGTTCAAACACTTTATCTTTAAAACCATCCTGAATTCCAATACCATTGTCCGCTACTGATATTTTTACTTTATCACCCTGTGAAACCACCGAAACTAATATTCTTGGTGATTCTACTTCCGGAACTGCTTGTATTGCATTCTTGACCAAATTGGTAATTACACGTATCAATTGGGTGCGGTCTAACTTGGCAATAATTTCCTCTTCATCTGCCATAAAATGAATGTATTTTTCATTAAAAATGTCCAATGCCAGTTTAACTATTATTACAACATTTAAATTTTCATTCTGTTGAGCGGGCATTTCCGCAAAGCTTGAAAAAGCGGAAGCAATGCTGCTCATTGTATCTATTTGTTGTATCAAAGTCTTGGAATATTCCTTTACTTTGGTGTGTACTTCCGGATCCTCAGGATTAAATTTTCTTTCAAAACTTTGAACACTTAATCGCATTGGAGTTAGTGGATTTTTAATTTCATGAGCTACCTGCTTGGCCATCTCGCGCCAAGCCTGTTCTCTTTCACCCCGCGCTAATTTGGCCGCGCTTATTTCTAATTCATCAATCATATCATTATATGAATTAATGAGTTTTCCTATTTCGTGACCAGGATTTTCAATAAGGATTTTTTCATTTCTTTTCGTAAGGTCTGTTTGTGTAATCTTATCAGAAATGGTTTGTAATGAACGGGTTATGTATTTTGAAATAAAATAAGCAAGTACAATGGCAATGAGCAACATAAAAAGATAGACAACAGACAAACGTATTAAGAACTCTTTGAGTTCCATATCGTTAAGAGTGTTATCCTCAAAATATGGTAAATTTAATATGCCAATTGGTTTAAATTTATCATCGTTTATGTAGGTATATGAAGCCTGATATTTATCCCCTGCAGCAGTATCGTCGAGTATATAACGCTTGTCCACTGTATTTGATAACATATTAATTATTTCCGGGCTCAAGTGAAGAGATATGGAATCATTTCTGAATCTGGGCTTTGAACTCTTGATTAAATTCCCCTGAAGGTCATAAATATTGAAATTAACGTTTTGGACATCAGCAATCCGATAAATTTCATCTTTAAATATCAGTGCCAGATTTTCTGTAGTTACCGGATAAGTGGTTTCCTGTAACGTATAAGTTATGCTTTGTTTTATCTGACCTTCTTTCCGTTCCAAACGGACCTGGTGATAATCTTTAGATTGCTCCCTATATTGGTATATAGTAACCCCGGCTATTAATACCGATGCTATTACCACCAGTAAAATCATAGCGACAAAAATTTGGGATCTAAGGGATAACTTTTTAAGCAAGGACTCCTGATTTGAGTTTAAAGATAGCAATAATCAAGCCAAAGAAGCCTATCAAATTCCTCAAATTCAAGTGGATTAAGCGTTGGGATTCTTGTCTCTAATCCTCTTGTACAAACGTATACCAAGCATCAGAAGAATTCCAAGGACAATAATCCCCAATACTCCAAATATCCAATTGAAAGTACCCTTTAATATGACCAAAAAAGTAACCGCAAACAGTATCACAGTGGCACCTTCATTCCAAATACGCATAAAATTTGAAGTATACTTTATTTCATCTCGCTGTAATTGAAGATATATTAAATGTGTTTTCCAGTGATAAGCAATTAGTAATACTACGAAGAACAACTTAATAAGCATCCATGGTTGATCTAACCAGGCTGGTATTAATAATAACAACCAGATGGCAAATATTGTACACAAAACAGCTGAAGGCCATGTAATTATATACCATAACCGTTTTGTCATTAGCTTAAGTTGATCAGAAAGTATTTCTTTATCAGGAGAAGGCTTATCGGTTGCTTCAATATGATAAATGAACAATCTGGGTATATAAAATAAGCCGGCAAACCAGGTTACAACAAATATTAGATGCAATGCTTTTATATAATTATAGTATTCCCCCATTAATTCTTATATCTAATTGCACCTATACCAGCCTCCCATAATTTTTTATTAAAATCCGGAAGTTCTTTTTCTAATAATTCATTTCCGCGCATTTTTAATTGCTCCCATTTTTTGTCCAATTCATTTTTGCGAAGCCTGGATGAAGTATTAATTCTTGGTATTGTGCTGTTGGTTTCGTTTATTAGAAATAAGTACTCTGCGGTAAATTTATTTGGAAAGTTTTCCACATCGTCATAGGCCTGGGATTTACGTTGTATCATATCCTCATCCCATGCGTTCAATTTGTTATAGAGAGTCATCCCAGCCTTCTTAAGAATATTATCTTCAAGGTCATTTACGATACCTTTAAGTTGCGTCTTAGCACTAAAAAGTGTATTTACCATCAGGTGCATTTGGGTAACATTTTGTTCCATTTCCGTCATAAATGCATCGTAAGTGGCATATTGACCCTGCTGAGTTTCGAAACCAGGTGTTTCAAGAATTTTAGCTGTGGTACTTACTGTTTTATCTCCTTGTTGTAATTTTAAAGTATAGGTTCCGGGCGGTGCCTTATGCCCCCTGAAGTTAGCTTCAATATAGACATCAGGGATACCCGGAATTATAGGATAAAGCATGTCCCATACAAATCTGTTTAGTCCTTTTTCTTTAGAAAGAACGGGAGCTTGAGGCGGACCTCCCCCGTTGTGCTTTTTATAATTTGGATCTTTTTTGGAACTTAACTTTCGTATCAACATTCCCTTGTCATTTAGTATTTCCAGAGAAATTTCTGTAGAATCAGAGCTCTTGGGTAATTCATAATACAGTACCACCCCATTAGCAGGGTTGACTCCGGAAAAAGGATTCGTTCCTTTAAAACTATCCGAACTCTTATTTAAAGGGCTTTGCCAGGAACCATTGTATGCATCCTCAGGCTGCATTATTTTTAGGTCCCCATTTTGTATTTTGTATTGGGCAAGTGCGCCGAGGTCATCTAAAATCCAAAAAGATCTTCCTGAAGTGGCAACAATCAAATCGCCCTGATGTACCATCAGATCCGTAATAGGCGCAATGGGTAAATTTAACTGAAACGGCTGCCATAAGGTTCCTCCATTCCAGGAAATATAGATCCCCTTTTCTGTGCCGGCATAAAGAAGGTTCTTACGTGAAGCATCTTCCCGAACAACCCTGGTAAAGGAACCGTAAGGTATTCCGGAACTAATATTTGTCCAGCTTTTACCATAATCCGTGGTTTTGTATAATGCAGGAGTGTAATCATTAAACTTATATCGGGTAGTTGCAACGTAAGCAGTAGCCGGGTCATGTGGAGAAACTTCAATAGCATTAACCAAACATTCTTTTAGACCCTTGGGAGTAACGTTTTCCCAGGTATCCCCACCATTCTTTGTTAAATGAACAAGGCCATCATCACTCCCTGTCCATAGCACTCCCTTTTCATGGGGCGATTCAATAATATGAGCTATTGTTCCATAATTTTCAGCACCTACTGCCTCAACGGTATAAGGACCTCCTCCTTTGCCCTGTTTGTCATCCATATTGCGTGTTAGGTCTGGAGAAATTTCCTCCCAGTTGAGCCCTTTATCCCTTGTTCGTAAAACCAATTGGGCACAATGATAAAAAGTGTCTGGCTCATGTTGAGATTTTATTATAGGGGCACTCCAGTTATATAGGTATTTCATATCCCTCGCCGCTCTTCCTAAATACTGAATAGGAGCTGCCATGATTTTTGTTTCTGACTTGGTATCCATATCAAGTATTTCGATAGTCCCTAAATAATTGCCACCCATTACATATCTGGGATTATCAGGGTCAAAGGCCAGAAAAGCACTTTCACCACCTGCAGCATAAGTCCAATCGCGTTCAGAAATTGCCTCCCGGCCTAATGAAAGACTGGCAATTTTTACGGAGGAATTATCTTGTTGCCCGCCATAAATGTTATAGGGAAAAAGCCTGTCAGCATTTATACGATAGATTTGAGCAGTGGGCATTATATCCTGGGTAGACCATGTTTTGCCATTATTATAGGTGATGGCGGCGCCACCATCGTTGGCTATAACCATGTTTTTTGAATTATTAGGATTAATCCAGAGATCGTGGTAATCTCCATGAGTGCCCGTAATCAATTCCCATGTTTTACCTCCATCAATGGATCGTAAAGCCTGAGCGCTCATTACATAAACAGTATTTTCATCATTAGGATCTGGAAATACTTCAATATAATACCAGGCTCGTTGCACCAATCTGTTATCACCACTTACCATGGTCCAGGAAATTCCAGCATTCTCAGACACGAACAATCCTCCTTTATCTTGCTCAGAATCACTCTCAATTAATGCATAGACTTTATTAGAGTTGGCCGGGCTTACAGCTATAGCCATCTTACCCTTTTCATCAGGCAGGCCTTTATGTATTTTGAACCAATTTTCTCCTCCATCAACAGATTTATACAATCCACTTCCAGGACCCCCGCTAATAACGATATTTGGTTTCCTTTGATGATGCCACATTGCGGCGTAAAGCACCTCAGGTGTACTGGGATCCATTGAGAGTTCTGAACATCCTGTAAGTGTATTTACAAATAATACTTTTTCCCAGCTATCTCCACCGTCAATAGATTTATAAATTCCACGTTCTTCACTAGGGGCATAAAGTGCTCCCTGAGCGGCTACATATACAATATCTGGATTGTTAGGGTGAATTACGATACGTGAGATATGCTGAGTTTTACTCAACCCCATTTTGCTCCACGTTTTTCCTGCATCCGTAGATTTATAAACTCCATCTCCATACGAGGTCATAACACCTCTTGGTGCGTGCTCACCCATACCGCAGTAAACAACATTTGGGTCAGAGGCCGAGACAGCAACTGCTCCCACAGAACCAGTTTCAAAAAACCCATCGGAAATATTCTCCCAACGTTGACCGGCATCGGAAGTCTTCCAAAGACCGCCCCCTGTAGTACCCATATAATAAGTTAAAGGATCTCCTATAACTCCAACCGAAGTAACAGACCTGCCTCCGCGAAATGGGCCGATATTTCGATACTTAAGTGGTTTAAAATAAGTCTCTGCATCCTGAGCAAGGCCCAGGCTAACAACAAATACAAGAACAAGGACGACATAAATTTGTTTCATCATAATAGTATTGGATCTTTTTATAAATATCTATTCTTCTATAAATAAGTAATTCAGGTTTAAATCATTAAACGCTTTATTAAATTCTTGGATTTCCCTATCAACCATTGCATCAAAAGCGCTGAGTTGTGCGTTGATCTTTGTGGTTAATTCATTTTTTACAGCAATATCCTGCTCAGTTGGCGGAAAGTCATCTATAGAGACCAAACTATTCAAATGTGCCAGTTTATTATTAAGCCGGATTGGAAAATTTAAAGGATCCTGTCCGCTGCGGTTTTTGGTTTGATATAGCGCCTTTTCAATTTCTTCAAAACCCTTTTTCATTTCCTGAGCCTTTTCCACTAAATCGGCGGTTGCGGAATTTCCCTTATACTGTTTCGTAAAAGCGTCTAACTGGGATGTGATTTTGCGTATCTTTTTTATAGATTGATGTGCGTTATCAACTGTTGAATTTATATCGCTTACAAAATCGTATTGCTTTTGCATATCAGCTAATGAAACTTCAGCTCTGGGATCAGCCAAAACAGAAAAGGTTTCGGATACGCTTGTGCCATTTCTGTTTAAATATACTTTATAGGATCCCGGGACTGCCTTTGCCCCTTCCAGGTTAGCCCACCATAAAATCATCCCCTCCAGTTTTTCTGCTCCTTTGCCCCGCATATCCCAAACATGGGTATTGCCTTCTTTTTTAACTTTCAGTTTTTTGTCTTTTTTATCGCTATAAGTACTAAAATCGGCTAGTGTATCCCCCGCCATGGTCATATAAGTAAGGGCAATACTGTCTTTTTTATCCCAGTCTTTTAAATAAAACTGGGTCACCACTCCCGCTGGATGATTTTGTCCTTCTGTTTTTGAAGGTTCACTCGCTGCCCGGCCTTTTGTCCTGTAAGCCGCTTTAGGTTTATAAAGTATTGTAGCGGCATTCTTTTTCGCCGTATCAAGTTGATGAAGCACCGTAAGGTCGTCTATAATCCATAAACTGCGCCCCTGGGTTGCTACAATAAGATTATCATCCTTGATAGTAAGATCCGTTACAGGAACTACAGGTAAATTAAGTTGAAAAGCCTGCCAGTTTTGCCCATCATTAAAGCTAATATACATCCCGGTTTCTGTTCCCGCATATAGCAGCCCTTTTCTTTTTGGATCTTCCCGAAGAACTCGCGTAAAGTGTTCTTTATTTATACCGTTCGTTATTTTTATCCATGTTTTTCCAAAATCATTGGTCTTATACAAGTACGGTTCAAAGTCGCCTAACTTATAGCGCGTAGCCGCTACATAACAGGTTCCCTCATCAAAAGCAGAAGGCTCAATACTGTTTATCATAGTCCATTCGGGCATGCCGGAAGGTGTGACATTTTCCCAACTTTCACCCCCGTTGCGGGATACATGAATAAGTCCGTCATCACTCCCCACCCAAAGCAGACCTTCTTTCAGTGGACTTTCATTTGCTGCAAAAATGGTACAATAATACTCAACTCCGGTATTGTCCTGTGTAATTGGGCCCCCACTCGACAGAAGTTTATCCGGATCATTTCTGGTTAAATCCTCACTCAAAAGTTTCCAGCTCTGTCCCTCGTTCTCACTCACATGCACGTGATTGGAAAAGGTGTATAATTTCTTTGGATTATGTTTGCTAAAAATAATAGGGAAATTCCATTGAAAACGGTATTTCATTCCTTCAGCACCATATCCCATTGGATTATCGGGCCAAACATTCACTCCGCGAACAGTTCCGGTTTTGTGATTTACCCTTGTTAAAAATCCTCCGTAACTTCCTCCATAAACAATATCGTTATTTAAAGGGTCTACAGCAATGTGTGCTGATTCACCCCCGGCCGTTTCTTCCCAATCATCTTCATTAATACTTCCATCATCACTGCGATGTTTAATACGGATTGTTGAATTATCCTGTTGGGCAGCATAGATTCGAAATGGGAAATTGTTATCTGTAGTAACCCTGTAAAACTGAGCTGTAGGTTGATTGTAATACGTACTCCATGTTTCACCTCCATCATAAGAAATCTGAGCTCCACCATCATCTCCAATAATCATACGCTTCGAATTTTCAGGTGCAATCCACAAATCGTGATGATCCCCATGAGGTGCATTGAAGGTGTTAAAAGACTTACCGCCGTCTGTAGATTTATGGTAACGTACATTTAAAACATATACAACATCTTCATCTTCCGTATCAGCATACAATCGGGTATAATACCAAGCTCTTTGTCTTAGCTTTCTTTCGCTATTAACCTGTGTCCATTTTTTACCACCATCTTCACTTCTATAAAGACCCCCTTTTTCCTTTTGTTCAACAATAGCCCAAACGCGTTCGGAATTTTTAGGTGATACAGTTACACCAATAATTCCCAAAGTATCCGTTGGGAACCCTTCATTTTTTGAAATTTCACTCCAGGTTTCTCCACTATCTGTACTTTTCCATAAAGCTGAGCCATCTCCACCGCTGCTTAGACTGTAAGGTGTTCTTTTTGCTCTCCAGGTAGATGCATACAAAATTCGCGGATTGTTAGGATCCATAACCAGGTCAACCGCTCCTGCTTGCTCATTTACAAAAAGGGTGTTACGCCAGGTAGTACCCCCATCTGTGCTCTTGTAAATACCACGGTCCCGAGTTGGTTTATATATATTCCCCAATACTGCAGCATATAAAATATCCGGGGTATCCGGATGTATTCGAATACGAGGCACATGTCTGCTTTTTTCCAGGCCTACAGACTTCCATGTCTTACCTGCGTCCTCAGTTTTCCAGACACCATAACCAGAAGATACATTCCCCCGTAAAGTTTTTTCACCGCCGCCAACGTAAATTACATTAGGATCACTTTTCGCAACTTCGACTGCGCCTACACTGCCTCCAAAAAACCCATCTGAAATATTTTCCCAACTCCTGCCACCATCCGTTGTTTTCCAAACACCACCTCCGGCTGAGCCAAAATAAAATAGATTTGGTTCTCCGGGCACTCCCGTAACCGCCGCAGATCTCCCTCCCCGAAAAGGGCCTACTAATCTATATTCAAGGCTAGAATATAATGCTTCAGGGTATTCAATTTGGGTATTAGAATTAGTACGCTTTTTTTGAGCGTATGTTAGGGAGATGAAAGAAAAAAAAGCCAAAATTAGAAGTCCGGCTTTAACAGTAATGATCTTCATATTAATCTTATTTGAATTAGTCTGGCTAAATGTAGGAAAAAGTAGCGAATTGAGAATGTAATATCCGAACAGATGATTGTATTTGATCAAACCAATTATATCTACTTTTTAGGCGTTGAATGTACCTAATTAGAAGCGTTTTGAATGCTTTGTGCAGAAATATTCCCTAATTTTACTATTGAGAATTTATTAGAAAATTCAACAACTAAAGCAAGCTAATCTAAAGACCATATGCTTGTATTTCCTAGATTAAGAAAGAAAACAAGAATACGTATAAAGAAATAATCAATGATATTAGAAAAGAGAATACCATTAAAATATTGGTTCAAAGAAATAAAATGGGATCTGCTCATTGTAAGTGTGTTTTCGGTAATTATTTATATTATTAAACTTTATTTAACTAACCTGGATATTCCAATAAGTATAGGAACATTTTTAGGAACAGCCATTGCCTTATTATTGTCTTTTAAGCTTTCACAATCCTATGACCGTTGGTGGGAAGCCCGAAAAATTTGGGGGGCTATAGTTAATGATTCAAGGACTTTGGTGATACAACTAAAACAGTTCAGTAAAGAATCCGATAACAGTATTGTGAAAACTATGGCATATCGCCAGATCGCCTGGTGCTATGCACTCGGGCGGCATTTGCGAAAGCAGGATGTGCTTAGTAATTTAGAAGACTTTATTTCTGAGGATGAAATAATATCTATAAGGCACAAAAATCATGTCCCTTTGACTTTACTGGACCATCATGGGCAAAATGTAAGATCCCTCCATAAGGAAAATTCACTCAATGACTTCCAACAAATACAATTAGATACTACAATTTTGAAATTTACAGCCTCTATGGGCATGGCTGAGCGAATAAAAAATACAGTGTTTCCCAGAACGTACAGAAATGTTCTACACTTTTTTATCTATATCTTTTTGCTATTGTTGTCTGTGGCGCTTGAAAATGTCTATGGGTTTTTGGAGATTCCATTATTAATTTTAATTTCCATTCCTTTTTTTATGCTCGAAAAAATTGCATTTGTCATTCAGGACCCTTTCGAAAATGAACCAACAGATACGGCTATGACGAGCATTGCACGTAACATTGAGATCAATATTAAGGAACTTCTAGGGGAAAAAGAATTACCTGAACCTTTAAAGAATAGTGGGTTTTATATTATGTGAATGTTTTCTAATTCTGTTATGAAAAGTAAATCTTATGTTTTTATACTTATTTAAAAAGTTAGCCCAACCAATTAATTGTCTTAACAATTTTCTTAATCAAAAGTATTCTTTACTTGGAATTTTTGTTGTTCTAGGTGTTCTCTTAAGCTGTAAGGGACAGCCTGGTTCAGAAGATACCGTATCAACAGCAAAAATAGTTCTCACCTCACTCGACCAATCCCAATTATTAAACGAAGTCGAAATTAAGAAGAGTGATATTTCTGCAACCACTTCTGTTGGATCGACAATTACACTGGACCCTTCTACTTCTTATCAGATAATGGATGGTTTCGGATATACGCTTACCGGTGGTAGCGCATTGCATTTACAAAAGATGACTGCTCTCTCAAGAAGCAAGATAATAGAAGAACTTTTTGGTAAAGGTGCTAAAAGTATTGGGGTGAGTTATTTAAGAGTAAGTATTGGCGCCTCGGATCTGGACGAATATCCCTGGTCCTACAACGACCTCCCATCAGGAAAATCTGATCCTGATCTGGAACATTTTTCAATGGCCTACGATACACTTTATCTGATACCAACTTTAAAGGAAATACTTAAAATATCACCCCAAATAAAAATTATGGGTTCACCCTGGTCACCCCCGGCATGGATGAAGGATAATAAAGATACACGTGGTGGCAGCCTGATAAAAGAATACTATCCTGCCTATGCCAATTATTTTGTAAAATACATAAAAGCAATGGAAGCTGAAGGCATCCCAATTGATGCTGTTACTGTTCAAAATGAACCTTTGCATCCGGGAAATAATCCAAGCCTGTTAATGTTAGCCAAGGATCAGGGAGAATTTGTAAAAAATCATTTGGGACCTGCTTTTAAAGAAAACGGAATTGAAACTAAAATAATCCTGTATGACCATAATGCAGACAGGCCAGACTATCCTATTTCTATCCTGGACGATCCAGAAGCTGCACAATACGTGGACGGTTCAGCATTTCATTTATATGGGGGCACTATCGACGCCCTATCCAAAGTGCATAATGCACATCCTGAGAAACATCTCTATTTTACTGAACAATGGATAGGTGCTCCTGGTAATTTTGAAGAGAATCTTAGTTGGCATATAGAAAATCTTATTATTGGAGCGCCCAGGAATTGGAGCCGAAACGTATTACAATGGAATCTTGCAGCTGATGAAAATCAACAACCTCATACAGATCGGGGTGGATGTACCCGTTGTCTTGGAGCTATTACCATAAAAGGTGATAGTATCATTAGAAATCCGGCCTACTATATTATTGCCCATGCTTCAAAATTTGTACCTCCTGGTTCTGTTAGAATAGATTCTAACCAGGATGAGTATTTACTTAATGTGGCCTTTAGCACTCCAGAAAATAAAACGGTAGTAATTTTACAAAATAAGAAAAATGAGACTATTACTGTTGAGCTCAATAGAGAAGAAGAAAAGTTAATAATCACTTTAGGCAGTAAGGACATAGCTACATTGGTTTGGGAATAATAGAACTCAGACTAGTACCTTTTTTACTTCTTTTCTTAAATAAAAACCGGTTACCAAAGTTGATAATACATCTGCAATGGGGAAAGATATCCAAACACCCAATTCACCTAAATAATTTGGTAAAGTCAGGATTAAAGGAATAAAAAAGAAGCCTTGCCGCGTTAAAGTAAGGAGCAAAGCCGGAACCGCCTTTCCAACGGCTTGAAAATATGCGGCCCCTATTAGTTGCAGGGCTATAATAGGTGTTGCGACAAAAACCCATCGCATTGCGGAAGGAGTATGTTCCAATACAAAGGCATTTGTTGCCATTTCAAGGGCTGGCATATTTGGCTTATCACTTAAAAATAAAGATGTGATCTCAGCAGGAAAAATCATAAGAACCACAAAGACCAGGGTAGCTACAAAAGCGGCATATATAATAGCTGTTTTAATTGACTCCCTTACCCTATCATATTTTTGTGCCCCATAATTATAGCCTGCAATAGGAAGGAATCCTTGGGTAACACCATATACAGGGAAGAGGGCAAACATTAGCATTCTTCCTATAATGGCATAGACGGCCACCATAGGTTCTCCTCCCAGATCAAACAAAATATTGTTCATGATCAAATAGGTGATACTTATTACTGCCTGTCGTGAGAGGGTCACAAATCCCAGACTTCCTATTTCTCGTAAAATATCTCTATCTAATCCAAAATGAGACCAATTAATTTTTAATTCAGAATTTTTTGATCTGAAAAAATAAAAAATATAAGCAAAACACATAAGGTATCCTATCGTAGTTGCCCAGGCCGCTCCTGTCATTCCCCAATCAAAGACATAAATGAATATGTAGTCTAAGACAAGATTGCCTATTGATGGAATAATCATGGCAATCATAGCAAACTTAGGTTTCCCTTCAGCCCGAATAACTGTATTGCCCATCATACAAAGAGCTAAAAAAGGTACTCCGTATAAAACTATGATATAGTAAATCTTTGCTGGATCAAATATGGCCCCCTTGCCCCCGAATGCAGGAATTAAACTATCTACATAGTAAAGACCTAAAAGCACCATAGAAATGGTGACCAACAAAGTTAGTGTAATCTGATTTCCAAAGGTTTTTAGTGCCTTCTCTTTATGATCTGCACCAAGAGCACGAGAAATAATACTGCTTCCCCCAATCCCAATTGCCATTCCCAATGCCGCAATAAAAAAAGAAACCGGCAGAACAACATTAATGGCCGCTATGGCAATAGAACCAATCCAGTTACCAACGAATATAGTATCTACTAATATATTGAGTGACATCACAAGAATGCCTATCGAAGCCGGCACTGCTTGTCTAATAAGTAGTTTTCCAATGGGTTCCGTCCCTAATTGATCTGCGGAGACTTTCGCCATTATTGTGCAATGATTATGAAATTAAACATATACTGTTAGCCGATTTCACCCTTTACAAGTCCAATGATATTAAATGAATACCAGGCATTAAACCGGAAGTGTTTCATTTTTATGCCAATTATTTATCCATTCCGCCATTAGAGCCACCCAGGAATCACTTTCATTTAAGCAAGGAATATGAATATAATCCTCACCACCCGCTTCATAAAATTGTTCTTTGCCCTCCATAGCAATTTCTTCAAGAGTTTCGAGGCAATCACTTACAAAAGCAGGTGTAATCACGGCAAGTTTCTTAACCCCTTCTTTTGCGAGACGTTCAAACTCAAAATCTGTATAAGGTTTTAACCATGGATCACCGGCTAGTCGCGATTGAAAAGAAGTACTCACCTTGTCTTCGTCCAGATTCAACTCCGCTTTTACCAATTCTGTCGTATCATAACACTGGTGTCTATAACACGTATTGTGTGCTACTGAGTTTATTTGGCAACAACTCCCATCTATTTTGCAATGGAATTTAGTTGGATCGGACTTTCTGATGTGTCGTTCCGGAATACCGTGATATGAAAATAATATATGATCATAATCAAAGTTCTTTAGTCCCTTCAAAATTCGTTCAGAAAGTACTTTTATGTAACCCGGATTTTTATAAAACGCCGGTAAGGTAGTAATTCTTATATCCGGATAATTCGCCTGCTGTTCCTGCATAGTTTTTACTACCACAGTTTCATAAGAAGACATCGCATAGTGAGGGTAAAGAGGTACTAGTAATATTTCACTCACTCCTTTGTCTTTTAATTCCTTTAAGGCGTTCTTAATGCTCATAGAGCCATAACGCATCCCCAGGGCAACAGGAAGATCTGTTTGCTGCTGGACTTTGGATGCAAAGCGTTCGGAGATTACTATTAATGGTGATCCTTCATCCCACCAAATCTTGGCATAAGCCTTTGCTGATTTCTTTGGGCGGGTTTGCAGAATAATCCCGCGAACCAATAGGTTCCGCAACCAATTTGGAACATCAATTACGCGCTCATCCATCAAAAACTCGTCAAGATATGGTTTTACTTCTTTTGCAGTAGGACCATCCGGAGATCCCAAGTTCACTAGTAATACGCCCTTCATAATTCTTTCTTAAGCTGTTTTTTTTAACAATACAAAAATACTACTTGGAATGAAACTCCGTTAAATTAAGGCGAATACTTTTCTGATGACCATATAAGTAATCCCTATGGAGCTAACCACTCCAAGCGGGAATTTATTCAAAATTGCTTGGAGATTAGAAAATATTCCTACCTCCGTAAAATTACATGAGGCCCCAAACAAACCAAAAATAATGCGCTTAACCTATGTAATCATTTGTCTTGTTTTATCGCTGATGGGCTATTCCCAATCGGAAAAAAGTTTGCTCTGGGAAATATCTGGTAACGGCTTAGAGACATCTTCCTATTTATACGGCACCATGCACGTTAGTAAAAAGATTGCTTTCCGATTGGACGATGTTTTTTATGAAGCCCTGGATAGTAGTGAAATAGTCGCTCTCGAATCTGATCCTGAAACCTGGCTGGAAAGTGAAGAGCGTTTTGGTTCAAGTTCTCAGAAAGAAGGATATGGTTTCATAACCAAAGGATTTTATACACATTCCTTTGCTTTACAACATCCACGAAAAAAAGACCTGGCATCTTACCTGGCATTTGAAGAAAGGTTGGTAAACAGCATCCTTTACAGAACTAATGAATATTCGCAAAATTTTGAGGAGGACACCTATTTGGATATGTTCATCTATCAGGCAGGAAGTCGGTTTAACAAACCTATCCTTGCACTGGAGAAACTGGAGGAATCAGCGGCACTGGTAGGAAGGGCTGGCCTGAATTCTATGAAAATGAAACCGGATGAATGGCTTCAAAAAAGGATGCAACAACAAGACCTGATGTTTTTAATGCAGGATGCATATAGAGAGCGTAATTTAAGCTTATTAGATTCTATTGATAAAGCGATGTATACAGATCATTATCTAAAAAATATGCTCTATATCCGTAATGAGAACATGGCGAGAAGTTTAGATTCTGCTATGCAAAAAGCTAAAGTTTTTGCAGGAATTGGGGCAGCACATTTACCAGGTGCGCACGGTGTAATTGCATTATTGCAAGAAAAAGGATATGTTGTACAACCCCTTGTTTCTGAAGCTACAGAAAAAGGTCAAAAACTCAAAGACAAATTCGTTAAGCAAATAAGGGAACATTCTTATAACACTTTTGGGCCAGATGATAATTTCTTTACCATTTCACTACCCAATAAATTATATCCTATATCCGAAAGAATTACTACAGTTTATGTTTCACCAGATTTAGCAAATGGAAGTTATTTAATGGTAAACAGGATACCTACATATGCCTGTTTGAAAGCTGGAGGAGACTACACTTTGGAGGATATTGAACAATTATTATTTGAAAATATACCAGGAACCATATTAAGTAAATCACCTATTATAAACAAGAAGTATAAAGGCTTGGATATTAGAAACAAATTAAAGAATGGTGATCATCAGCGATACCAAATTTACGTTACCCCGCTGGAGATACTTATTTTTAAAATGGGAGGAGAAGGTGATTATGTCATTAATTATTCTGATATAATATTTAATAGCCTCAAGTTTAAAACCCCAAATGAAGGAAGTAAACTAATTTCTTCAGATTACAAGGACTTTGAGATATCCATGCCAGGGCTTCATAAATTTACAAATGCATCAAGAGGTGGTAGTCGCAGTATTGAAGGATATGACCCAGCAACTAATTCTTATTATTTCCTTAAGAAGACAACCCTGAACGATCTAAATTTTATTGAGGAGGACGCATTTGAACTTATACAAATTCAAAAACGAATATACCAGGACCTTAAGCTTAAACCAAAATACAATTCTTTTGAAGATAAATCTCTTACTTCCAAAGCTGTATGGGATTCCGTAACGGGTCAGAATTTATATCTGAAAACAGTAATAAAAAGGGGCGATTATTATTTGCTGGGCGCGCGTACCACAAGTGAAATAAACGCAAAGGAGTTCTTTAATTCTTTTAAGATTAGAGAAGTATCTTATCCCGAAATATTCAAAAAGGTGGTGGATACTGCTATGCATTTTAGTACGGTTACATCTATAGATCCTCCGAAATTTGTTGAAAATAGCAATTACCGGTTCAGTAATAAGAAAAAAACAAAGGCATATAGTCCCTATTCCAAAAAGACAATTTATCAAAACAAAAATAATGAGGCAATTGAGATAGAGGTAACAAAATCACATGACTATCTCACCTTTTCAAATATCGATTCTATTTGGGCTTTACGGAAAAAACAATATTCTGATAAACAGTTTAATATTCAAAATGAAAAAACTAAAACATCAGGTGATGGTACCCACGAATTGCAATTCGTAATCACCGATACTGCGAGTACAAGGGGTATTCTAATTAAGAATATCATTCGGGGTGGATTATTTTACCAGTTAAAGGCAGTAGTCGATACTATTTCAGAACCCAGTCCGTTTGTAAGTGCCTTTTTTGACAATTTTAAACCGGAAGGCAAGCCTATAGGAAGAGATCTTCTTGAAGATAAAACAACAGATTTCTTTGCCGCACTCAGGGAAAATGACAGTATAGTCATAAAAGGTTATAGATATCTTTTGTTTGATGAACGCCATATAGATTCATTAACCTACTATATTTCACAATACTCTTTTGATGAGGATAAAAAGCATATACAATCTTATCTCATAAAGCAATTAGGAGAGTTGCAGCATCATAAGGTTATTCCATTTATGAAGGATTTATATGCCAAATCATATAATAATTCTAGTGCGCAAATTAAAATTCTGCAATCCATTGCAAGGAAAAAAACTGAAGCCTCCGCAAATCTATTGCTTGATCTTATGTCACAAGATTTGCCTCTGGTATCTAATACGGCGGAGATAAAGAGTATTTTTAAACCATATGAAGACAGTTTGGAATTAGCAAAGAGATTATATCCCGAGTTACTTGAATACAGTTCTATTACGGAATACAAAGAGCCTATTTTTTCACTTCTTGCACAGCTAAAAAAAGAAGATCTGGTAAAACCCGCACATTATAAAAAATATAGGGGTCAGCTTTTAAATGATGCCAAAATTCTCTTGAAAAGGCATCTGGGTGAACAAAATAACAATCAATTAAAAACAAGGCAGGCAAACTATACCAGGCTCAGAAATAATGGCATATTAGAAGATTATGTTGTTTTGCTATATCCTTTTGCCGGAGAAAGAGAAATGGGTCAATTTTTTAACCGACTCCTTTTGGTTAAAAATCCGCAAATTCGAAGCACCTATGTAACACAGCTTGCCTTACATGGAAAAAGTATACCGACGGCAGTGATCAATTCTATGGCTTATGATATTAATAGCAGGCTTTTGTTGTATACCAAGTTAATGCGCCAAGGGAAATCTGATATTTTTCCACATCAATATAGTTCTGAACAATCCTTGGCAGAAGCCCTCATTTATAAGGACAGAAGATTTGACAGTAATAAAGATAAGATTATATACCTCGGTGACAAGTCTATCATTTATAAGAGTAACCCCTATACCGCGTATTATTTTAAGACACAAAATAACCAGGATTATCATAAGAATTTTAAAGTCCATATTGTTGTATTTGCAGATGATACCCCATTCAATTCAGTACCTTATTATACTAATGACGGATTGCGCATGGCAGATACGGATACAGAGGAAGAGGCAATCGACTTTGTGACTGAAACCTTTTTATTAAAAGACCGAAAAAGGGCTGTTGCTTACAGGCCAAACCAGTATCGTGGTTATGGAAGTTTTGGCTTCTAAATTGTACTTTTGCTTTATATGCAAATGGATATGAAATTAATTTCTTCATTTTTTTTCTTTTTATTATCTCTTACTATTAGTGCCCAACAGCTTATTTGTTCAGATCAAGACAAAAAAGCATTTGATATTAAGATTAGAGAAATTCAAAATTTAAAACAATCAGATTTTGGCGAAACCATGATCTCCGTTGGTGAAACATTTCTTGGAACCCCTTATGTAGCCAAAACTTTGGAAGTAGGAGAAACTGAATCTCTGGTTATTAATTTACAGGGGATGGATTGCACTACCTATATTGAGAACGTTTTGGCCTTTAGTACTTTGTTAATGGAGGATAAAATGAATTTTGATTCCTTCGCCAATACTCTTGAAAATATCCGATATAAGGATGGTGAATTAGATGGTTATGCTTCCCGATTACATTATTTTTCTGAATGGATAGTTAACAACGAAAAGAAAGGATTGTTGGAAGATGTAACTGCAGAAATAGGAGGTATGGAAATAAAGAAAGATATTAATTTTATGAGTACTCACAGGGATTTGTATCCCTTTTTGCAGGACGAAGAAAATTTCAAAAAAATTAGAGCTTCAGAAAACTACCTTAACCACCAATCTATTTGCATTTTGCCCCAGGACCAGATTGAAGCTAGTGAAAATCAAATAATGAATGGCGATATTATTGCTCTAACTACTTCTATTACCGGGCTTGATATCACCCATACAGGCATTGCCATTAGAGAAAAAGATGGCCGTATTCACTTGCTGCATGCTTCTTCTTCAGGAAAGGTTGAAGTATCTGAATTACCTTTAGTGGAATATTTGAAAAAGATTAAAAAAAATACCGGGATAATGGTGGCCAGGCCATTATAAAAAATGTGGTTCTGAAGTCCAGAACTACAGCTCTATAACTAAGCCTGATTGCTAATGTATTCTTTGTAGATTGCTATGGGTACCAAGCCCAATTAATTATTAAACCTGCTTCTATCCATAACTATTCAAAAAACTGATCAATGGGTTCTTCAAAAGAATGTTGTTTACCTCCCCAGACAATAATTTATTCCGCCCACCAAGTGTTTTTGAAAGTCAGGTTCGACATAAGATTCCTCGGTATGGCCTCCACCGGTATAAAAAACGCGACCTCCATCAAATTCCTGAACCCATGCAATAGGATGGTTATCACCATTTGTACCTCCTTCATATGAAGTTTCATCCAAATAAATAAGCACCTCCAAATCCGGACTTATATTTTTATAATTATACCATTCATCATTGCGCACCCAGCTATCCTTTAAATGAGAAGTAGATAAATGTTGCCTGTTTACGACCTTCATTTTGGCCTCCCTGACATTGGGGTCATTTGGATGGCTCGTAAAATATGCGCCTACCAACTTACCATACCATGGCCAGTCATATTCAGTGTCGCAGGCGGCGTGTATTCCCATGTAATTGCCGCCATTATTAATATAATTTTTAAAAGCCTGCTCCTGTTCAGGACCCAATACATCCATAGTTGTGCTTAAGAAAAGAACTAAATCATATTTTTTTAAGTTGGTTTCATTAAATTGTAAGGAATCTTCAGTTTGTGTAATTGAAAAACTGTTCGCTTTCCCTAAAATTTTGAGCGTTTCTACGCCTTTTTCAATAGACTTGTGCCTATAACCCATGGTTTTTGTAAATACCAGAATTTGAGCCATTTCTTCTTTTATGACTTCAATATTTTCTTCTTGCATTTGAGGTTGAGAAGATCCTGTAAATGAGATGCAAAAAAGCAAAAAGGCAATAAATTTTCCGAGTGTTTTCATAAGTTTCTTTTATAGATGTTTAAAGATCGAAAATTCTTTCGAATGATACTATTAATTCCCTAAAGACATTAAATATTTCTTGGGGGTTGTCCCGTATTTCTTCTTAAAAGATGCAATAAAATGACTAGATGTACTATATCCTATCCTATGTCCTACTTCGTTTACATTATACTCACCAGATTCTAGCATTTTACGTGCGAAATCCATTTTATAGTCAAACAAAAAACTGAATACTGGTTCTCCATACACTTGTTTAAAGCCCTCCTTTAGTTTTTTAAGTGAGAGGCCAATCTCTTCCGATAGCTGCGTCAGGGTAGGCGGTTCTGACATACGGCTTATCATGATTTCTTTAGCCTGTTTTATTCGTTTTACATTATCCTCATCCACCAAAAAGGGGCATTGTTCTAAATCTGCATCTTCACTTTTGTTGAAATACAACGAGATTAATTCATATACTTTAGCTTTAACATAAAGTGCCTTTATGGAAGGATGGAGATTATAGTTAATTATTTGGCTAAGTATAATTGCAATTGCAGGAGTTACCCCTTCCTGGGAATAGTACTTTTTTTCCTTATTCTCATTGCTCAAAAAAGGAATATAGTCCGCTTCTTTAGAAAATAGAGAATGAAACCTTCGTATGGTTATTATAACTGATACCATCCATGACTTGGGATTAAGTTCCAAATTTAATGGGAGGTCTAACTGCGTATTGTACAACAGTAAAGAATTCTCTTCGGATACCTCCAGGGCATAATGGCCATCATTAAAAATAAATTTTCCATTCCCTTTTAAACAAAAGTGGAATTGAATAAAGCTACTATCAATATCCCGGGTAACTTTTTGAATCTCAGGGCCTTCATTTTGAATTTTTAATACATAAAAATCATCATCAATCAAGACTTCGGCAAAAGAACCTTGAGCGATATTTTTGGAATCTGTTTGATGTGAATTCATACGCATTCTATTTAGAAACATTCTAAATAGAATGTTTACTAACAGCCGTCAGGACTATAAAAGTACGGGATTTTCGGATATTTTCGATGAAATTGCGATAAAAAAACTTGAAGCGATATATATTGTACCTCCAGCGTTATTTTTATTAAGTGGATGCTGTTATTTTTGTGAGCTATATTGATAATGCATGAAAAGGTACCATATCTCCAAACACAATTCTTTTTATACAGTTGGGCTAAGCTATAAAAATGCCGACGCTGTAGTAAGGGGAAAATTTAGCTTGGACCAGGAAGCGGCCGACGCGCTTTTAGTAGAAGCGAAGGCAATAGGTATTGATGGTCTTCTAATTACTTCCACTTGTAATCGGACAGAATTGCACGGCTTTGCACAGCACCCCTTTCAGTTAATTAAACTACTTTGTGATCATTCGCAGGGAACGGTAGAAGAATTTCAGGAAGTAGCCTATGTATTAAAAAATTATGAGGCAATTAACCATTTGTTTCTTGTGGGCACAGGATTAGACAGCCAGATCCTGGGCGACTTTGAAATAATAAGTCAATTAAAACGCAGCTTTTACAATTCTAAAAAACATGATCTTACAAATCACTTTTTGGAACGTCTTATTAATTCGGTCATTCAAGCCAGTAAGCGAATTAAAAATGAAACAGAAATTTCAACTGGGGCTACCTCAGTAGCCTTTGCATCTGTTCAGTATATTCTGAAAAATGTTTCCAATATTGCAGAAAAGAATATTTTACTATTTGGTACGGGGAAAATAGGCAGGAATACTTGTGAAAACCTTATCAAACATACAAATCATTCTCATATAACCCTTATTAACCGAACCAAGGATAAGGCCGAAAAAATTGCGGGAAAGTTTAATCTTGTCGTAAAAGATCATGGAGATTTGCAAACAGAAATACGTAATGCAGATGTCCTAATCGTGGCTACTGGAGCTAATACCCCAACTATCTCGAAAGAACTTATTTATATTAACAAACCACTGTTGATCCTGGATTTGTCAATTCCTAAAAATGTGGCAGATAATGTATTAGAATTAAAAGATGTATCTGTATTACACCTGGATCATCTATCGCAAATAACAGATGAAACTCTTGAACGCAGAAAACAATTTATTCCTCAAGCCAAATCTATTATAGATGAAGTGAAATCAGATTTTAGCCAGTGGCTGGAAACCAGAAAATTTGCTCCGGTTATAAAAGCCCTTAAAAAGAAACTAAAATCAATGAAAGAAGAAGAACTGGATTTTCAGTCTAAAAAGCTAACTGATTTCAATTCAGAACATGCGGACATCATATCCGAAAGAATCATTCAGAAGATTACTAAACAGTTTGCCAACCATCTGAAGGAATCTGAAAATGATGCTGATGATAGTTTGCAACTAATACAAAAAGTCTTTCAACTAGAATTAAACTCCCAATGAATAAGGTCATTCGTATTGGTACCCGCGATAGTGAACTTGCACTATGGCAGGCAAATGACGTAAAGAAAAAACTTGACAAGTTGGGGTATTCCACACAATTAATCCCTGTAAAATCGGATGGGGATCTAGAGTTAGATCAACCGCTTTATTCCATGGGCATTACAGGAATTTTTACAAAAACATTGGATGTGGCAATGCTTACTGATAAAATTGATATTGCTGTACATTCCATGAAAGATGTACCTACCATTTTACCAAAGGGCATTGTGCAGGCAGCCGTTATGAAACGTGCAAACTACAGGGATATATTGGTGCATAAAGGTTTGGATTTTCTAAATACCGAAGGAATTATTGCTACTGGTAGTTTAAGAAGAAAAGCACAATGGTTACGTCGTTATCCGCTTCATGAGGTTGTTGGTCTAAGAGGAAATGTAAACACCCGATTGAAAAAACTAGAAGATAATTCCTGGGATGCAGCAATTTTTGCGGCGGCTGGCCTTGAACGTTTAAATAAAGTTCCGGAAAACTATACCGAGCTTCAATGGATGGTGCCAGCACCCGCACAAGGTGTTATGATGATTGCAGCCAAAAAGAAAGATCAGTTTTGTGTTGGGGCGCTTTCCTCTTTAAATCATAAAACCACAGAAATCTGCATACAGGTTGAACGCGAGTTTTTAAAGGAATTAGAAGGCGGCTGCACAGCTCCAATAGGGGCTTTAGCTATTATTGAAACAGATTTTTTACTTTTTAAGGGTATATTATTATCTCTTGATGGGCAACGCACTGTTAGCATTGATAAGAAAATTAGACTAGCAGATGTAACAGATTTTGGCAAAGCCTGCGCACAAGAGGTCTTAGTTAACGGGGGGAAGGAATTGATGCAGGATATAAAAATCCAGATGAGCCAATGAAAAATATCCTCTCCACAAAACTCCTCACTCCTGATCAAAAAACGATTCTAAATGAAGCTGGTATTCATTTTCAGGAATACGAAGCCATAAAAATCCATCACCAAGAATTTCAATTAACCGGCGATTTTGATTATTTCATTTTTACCAGCCAGAACGCGGTTAGGGCATTTATAAACCATAAAACCAATTTTTATAAAAAAAAGGAATTAGGAAGTGAGTGCTTTTGTGTAGGGGCTAAGACTAAATTACTTTTAGAAGAAAATGGACATAAAGTTGTAAAAATGACCCATAATGCAGCTGAATTAGGCCATTTTATTATAGAAAACCACAAAAATGCATCATTTTTATTCTTTTGTGGAAATAGAAGAAATGATGATTTACCTAAAATTTTGACAAAAGATAAGATTCATTTTAAGGAAATTGTAGTATACAAAACAGAATTAACACCTTTGCATTTTTCAGAATCCTTTGATGGCATATTGTTTTTTAGTCCTAGCGGGGTAAAGAGTTTTGTTTTGGCAAATGAGGTGGGTAATAGTACAGTATTCTGTATAGGCAATACCACTGCAAGAGAGGCTGCTTTATATACAGATTCCATAATAGTTGCAGATACTCCAGTTGTAGAAGATCTGTTGAAAAAGGTCACATTGCATTATAATTTGAGCATTAAGAAATAAAATGAGTATAAAAAACGATTTATTTTTAAGAGCATTACAAGGTGAAACTGTCGAGCGCCCTCCCGTATGGATGATGAGGCAGGCAGGTAGATACCTGCCGGAATTTATGGAGATTAAGGAGAAATATGATTTCTTCACCAGATGTCAGACACCGGAATTAGCTTCTGAAATTACTGTCCAACCTATTCGGCGTTTTGGAATGGACGCCGCCATACTTTTTAGCGATATCCTTGTTATACCCCAAGCTATGCAAATAGAAGTGCAAATGAAACCCGATTTTGGACCTTATTTGCCCAAGCCTATCCGCTCTCAAAAAGATGTAGACCGGGTTTTAGTACCCGATGTTAATGAAGAGTTAGATTATGTAATGCAGGCTATTACCGCAACTAAGGAGAAATTGCAAGATGAGATTCCCTTAATTGGTTTCGCAGGTTCTCCATGGACTATTCTCTGCTATTGCGTTCAGGGGCAAGGCAGTAAAACCTTTGATAAAGCCAAGGAATTCTGTTTTACACAACCAGTAGCTGCTCATGACTTATTACAGAAAATTACTGACACCACTATCTCCTATTTGAAAGCCAAGGTAAATGCCGGGGTAAATGCTGTTCAGATATTCGATTCATGGGGTGGAATGCTTTCACCCAATGACTATAAAGAATTTTCATGGTATTATATCCAACAAATTATAGATGCCCTAAAAGAGGAAACGCAGGTAATTGTCTTTGGTAAAGGTTGTTGGTTTGCATTAGGCGATATGGCGAAATCCGGTGCAGCTGCACTTGGAGTGGATTGGACTTGTTCGGCCAGAAATGCCAGATATTTGACAGGAGGGAAAATAACTCTCCAGGGAAATTTTGATCCTGCCCGCTTGTTGTCCCCCCCTGAAGTCATTAAAAAAATGGTCACCCAAATGATAAATGAATTTGGAAAGGATCAATATGTGGTTAATCTTGGCCATGGGATTCTGCCCAACGTCCCTGTGGAAAATGCAAAAGCATTTATAGATGCGGTAAAAGAGTATAAGCCTTAAGGTAAAAGGGGTTTTAAATTACATGAGGCCCTTTCTTAACCTAAGTAGAATCAAGTAATTGATGTCGGATAGTCGTATAAATAGTTTATTTGCTTTAGAGCCATTAACAACTGTGGATACTCCCGCTTTACATGCTTTTTTAGCTTCAAACAAAAAAGAATTTCTTCGTTTTTTCCCAATTACCTTAGGACAAAATGAGACTATTCAGGCCTCTGAAAACTACATTCTAAATAAAAGTGAACAGATAAAATTAAAAACAGAATTTACTTTAGCCATCAAAACAAATAATACTGTTGTAGGCTTGCTTATCTTAAAAAATTTGAATTGGGAACTTAAACGGGGTGAGATAGCTTATTGTATTGATAAAAATTATCAAGGTAGAGGTTGGATTACGAGAGCCGTAAAGGAAATCACTGCCTTTGCATTCAATGATCTCGGCTTAAAAACCCTGGAAATTATCATATACAAAGAAAATAAAGCAAGTGTTAGAGTAGCAGAAAAATGCGGGTATAAATGGACAAAAACATTGTTAAAAGGCTATACACCTCAAAATGAAGAACCGATTGATATGGAATTATATGAAAAATAAATTCTACAGTTATATTGAAGAACTTCAAGACACAATTACTTCCAGATTAGAAGAAATAGATGGTTCTGCTAAATTTCGTGAAGATATTTGGAAACGTCCGGAAGGTGGTGGAGGCAGGACAAGGGTAATTGTAGATGGTTCTGTTTTTGAAAAGGGTGGAGTAAACATATCTGCTGTTCATGGTGAACTCCCAAAAAGCATGCAAACCTATTTTAGTGTTAAGGATGCGGATTTTTATGCATGTGGTCTAAGTCTGGTACTCCATCCCAAAAATCCGATGGTCCCAACTGTGCACGCCAATTGGCGCTATTTTGAAATGTATGATAAAAAAGGTGCTTTGGTAGATCAATGGTTTGGGGGAGGCCTCGATCTTACACCATATTATTTGTATGATGAAGATGTTAAGCACTTTCATTCAGTTTGTAAAGCATCTTGTGATGCGCATGATCCTGATTTTTATAAAATCTATAAAAAGAAATGTGATGACTATTTCTGGAATAGCCATCGTGGGGAAGCAAGAGGAGTAGGTGGTTTATTTTTTGATTACTGTAAAGTTTCGGACAATATGAGGATTGAGGATTGGTATAACTTTGTCACCGAGGTAGGAGATAGTTTTCTGGAAGCATATATACCAATTGTTATAAAAAGAAAATCCTTCGATTATAGCAATAAACAAAGGGATTGGCAAGAAATTCGCCGCGGTCGTTATGTTGAATTTAATTTGGTTCACGACAAGGGTACACTTTTTGGATTAAAGACTAATGGGCGTATTGAAAGTATTCTTATGAGCTTACCTCCACATGTTCAATGGAAGTATGACCATCATCCGGAACAAGGTAGTGAGGAGGCCAGATTAATTAAAGTATTAGAGAATCCAAAATCATGGATTTGACGTCTTTTAATTGTAATTTAGAAGCGAATACCACTTAAAGTGCTACAAAAATTATTTCAAATAGATGCCTTTACGGATCGGTTATATTCCGGTAATCCTGCTGCTGTTTGTATCCTTGAAAACTGGATAGAAGATAGCATAATGCAAAAAATTGCCATGGAAAATAATCTTGCGGAAACTGCCTTTGCCGTTAAAGATGGTTCTCAATATATTATTAGATGGTTTACCCCTGAGTTGGAAGTAGATTTGTGCGGGCATGCAACCCTGGCAACCGCTTTTGTCCTATTTAACAATTATAATCTGAATGACTCTTATGTTGAGTTTTTTTCACCTAGAAGCGGAAAACTTCTGGTAGAAAAAGGTGAAAATGGATTATTAATACTGGATTTCCCTACAGATGATATTAAAACTATTAAACCAATCCCAGCGCTTAACGAAGCAATTGGTAGCGCTCCTGTCTATACGCTAAAAGGAAAGACGGACTATCTCCTTATTTATAATAATCAAAAAGACATTGAACAATTGAACCCAAATTTCTTTTTACTAAATCAACTAGATGCCCGCGGAGTAATTGTTTCCGCCCCTGGAGACAGTGTAGATTTTGTTTCACGTTTTTTTGCTCCCCAATGTGGAGTCAATGAAGATCCTGTTACCGGTTCAGCCCATACCAGCTTAATACCCTATTGGTCTAAGGCTCTTGGTAAATCTACACTTGCAGCCAAACAGTTATCTAAAAGAGGTGGTTATATTTATTGTGAATTCCTGGACAAACGGGTTAAAATTGCAGGGAGGGCAGTTCCATATTTAAAAGGTGAGATTATTATTTAGAATATATTCATTTCTGTTACCTTTAGACTTAAAATAAATCCAATGTATCCACTTCGAAGAAATAGAAGATTACGAGCAAACAATGCCGTCAGACATTTGGTTCGTGAAACAATTTTAACACCTAGTGATTTTTTAGTCCCGTTATTTGTTGTTGAAGGCCATGGAATTAAGGAAGAAATTCCTTCAATGCCTAATTACTATAGGTTGAGCCTCGATAACTTGGGTAAAGAGGTAAAAGAACTTTGGAAAATGGGTCTCTGTGCTGTTCTGCTTTTTGTCAAAGTGCCCGAATCACTTAAGGATAATAAAGGAACAGAAGCTCTAAATGAACATGGTTTAATGCAACGTGCAATTAACTCGGTTAAAAGCGCTTGTCCTGATATGTTGGTTATGACAGATGTTGCACTTGACCCTTATTCATCATATGGACATGATGGAATTGTGGCCAATGGCCAGATTCTTAATGATGAGACAAGTGAGATATTGGCCCAAATGAGTATTTCACATGCTGAGGCAGGTGCAGACTTTGTAGCTCCCAGCGATATGATGGATGGTAGGATACAAATTATCAGAGAAGCTTTGGAGGATGAGGAACTAACCAATACGGGAATCATGTCTTATTGCGCCAAGTATGCAAGTGGATTTTATGGCCCGTTCCGCGATGCATTGGAATCAGCTCCTGTAAACAAGGCCAATGTTCCTAAAGATAAGCAAACCTACCAGATGGATCCGGCTAATAGGATAGAGGCTATTAAAGAAGCCCATATGGATGTTGACGAGGGGGCTGATATTATTATGGTAAAACCGGGAATTTGTTATCTGGACATTGTAAGAGAAATCAAAGATGAAGTAGAAGTGCCCGTGGCAGTATACCAGGTTTCAGGAGAATATGCCATGCTAAAGGCCGCCGCAGAAAAAGGTTGGCTGGATCACGATGCCGTTATGATGGAGCAATTAATCTCAATAAAACGGGCCGGTGCAGATATCATTGCCAGCTATTTTGCAAAAGATGCAGTAAAATTAATGGGTTAGCCTACTTACTATCAATACTTTACCATACAGTTCTATGGGAAGATTTCTTTTATTTTATTATCAATTTTATCTTATAATACTATTTGGTATATTATCTTCTTTGTCTTACGCACAGGATAGTACTAAAGAGAATTCAGTCAATCAGCTCAGCAAAATTGCCAATAGGTTTATGCCAATAGAGTTGATTTCAAAGGAAACCGACCATAAAGTTGATTCTATTATTACAAATGGCATAAAGAACCATGCTTTTCCCGGGGCCCAGGTTTTAGTCGCCAAAAAAGGTGAAATCATTTTTCACAAAGCTTACGGCTTTTACACTTACGACAGTATCCAACCAGTAGCCCTGAATGCCATCTATGACCTTGCATCAGTAACAAAAATCACAGGTCCCTTGCTTGCTTTAATGAAACTATATGACGAAGGAAAACTGGATCTGGATGTACCGTTTAGCAGGTATTGGAAACCCTGGAAACGTATAAAAAACAAAAATGAACTAACCCTTCGCGAAATACTTTCACACCAGGCAGGATTGAAGCCTTATATAGTTTTTCTAAATGAAGTTCATAAAAAAGGACGAATAAAACGAAAATTTATTCATTCCGGGCCTTCAACCAGATTTCAAAATCAGGCTTATGAGAATCTTTATGTAAAAAATAAATTTATTTCAAAAATGCACAGGGTAATTGATCGGTCCCAGGTGAGTGAAAATAAAATCTATCTATATTCCGGGCTGGCATTTTTAATATTTCCGCAGCTCATTTCACAACTTAGCGGGGAGTCTTATGAATATTACTTACAAAAAAACTTCTATCTGCCAATGGGGGCTACTACTTTAGGGTTTAAGCCCAAAACTAAGAAGTATCCTAATGCTATTGTCCCAACCGAAGTAGATACTATATTCAGGAAAGACCTTATAAAAGGATGGGTTCATGATGAAAATGCCGCACTCATGGGAGGAATCTCAGGAAATGCAGGCCTTTTTGGGACAGCCAGAGACCTGCATATAATAATGCAAATGTATCAGAATTACGGTATTTATGATGGCCACAGGTATCTTTCCGAAGCTACCCTTAAAGAATTTACAAAAGTGCAGTATCCTGAGAATGGCAACAGGCGTGGTCTTGGTTTTGACAAGCCCCTCCTAAATAATAGTGGATTGCCTATATCCGAGGCCTATCCGGCTGTGGATGCAAGCATGGGTAGCTTTGGACATAGTGGTTTTACAGGAACCTTTATATGGGCCGACTCAATAAACCAATTGGTATTTATTTTCCTTTCCAATCGTGTTTACCCTACTCGCGACAATAGAAATTTATATGAACTAAATATTCGGCCACAATTACATCAGTTATTTTATGAAGACCAGAGAGAGGAATAATTAATTAAAATAGTAAATCATATTATTAGTATTTTAGTATCCTAATTAAACCCAATGGAATTACTTCTCTTTTACGCTTTTATCTCTATCTTTTTTTCTTTTTTATGTTCCATTTTAGAAGCTGTTCTATTAAGTATAACCCCAACTTTCATTAATTTAAAGAAAAAAGAAGGGAAACACTATGCATCTACCCTTCAGGAATTAAAAAAGGATGTAGACCAGCCGCTTATTGCCATCCTAACAGTGAATACCATTGCACATACCGTTGGCGCCATACTTGTGGGTGTACAGGCCAAAATAGCATACCAGGAAATATATGGGAGTACAACCCGTACCATTTTTGGTATCGCTTATACTGAAGAAGTAATGGTTGGCGTCGTATCAACGATAATGACCATATTAATTCTTGTACTTTCAGAAATTATACCAAAGACTATTGGCGCAACCTATTGGAAAAAACTTGCCAACTTTACTGCAAAGACCCTAAAAATAATGGTCTTGATTTTAAAATGGACAGGCCTGCTTTGGGTGCTTCAGTTATTTACACGACTTATTGGTAAAAAAGAAGTGCATGGAAGTGTCCTGAGCAGGGAAGACTTCACTACAATGGCAGATATTGCTCATGAAGAAGGCGTTTTCCAGGAATCAGAATCGAAGGTGATTAAAAATCTTCTAAAGTTTGATGAAATCTATGCAAAGGACATCATGACGCCACGTGCTGTTATGAAAATAGCCGAAGGATCTATGTCCATTAAAGAATTTTTTGAAGAAAACCCAAAACTACGGTTCTCGAGGATTCCTATTTATGGCGAGAGTGTAGACATAATTACTGGTTATGTTTTAAAAGATAATGTCTTAGAAGAGATTATTCATGAAAATGGAGATATTCCTTTATCAGAAATTAAAAGGGATCTGTTAGTTACTAAAAGGAATACTCCTATTCCCCAACTATTTGAGACTTTGATTGCGAAAAGGGAGCATATTGCTCTGATTGTTGACGAATATGGCTCCGTTAGTGGCCTAGTTAGCATGGAGGATGTCATAGAAACCTTATTAGGGCTGGAAATAATGGATGAAAGTGATAATGTTGAAGATTTGCAGCTACTCGCAAGAAAAAAGTGGGAAGACAGAGCAAAAAAAATCGGTATAATCGAATAAAAAATGGCTACTGCATATATTAGTACCCCTTTGGGGAGTGCAAAACTTGAAGGAGATGAAAATGGGCTTACCTCTGTTACCGTGCTCGAAAGAGATGAACCCGAAAGCAAAATAATCCCTGAAGTCCTCGTTGATGTGACATATCAACTAAATGAATACTTTGAAGGTGAACGGCATAATTTTGACCTTTTGATAAATCCGGAAGGTACCGAATTTCAAAAAAAGGTTTGGACCTCATTATTAGAAATACCTTACGGAAAAACCATGTCTTATTTGGAACTTTCAAAGAAACTTGGTGATGTAAAAGCTATTCGCGCGGTAGCTTCAGCTAATGGAAAAAACCCTTTATGGATAATTATCCCCTGCCACAGGGTAATTGGATCTGATGGTTCATTAACGGGATATGCCGGTGGATTGCACCGCAAAAAATGGTTGTTAAACCACGAGAGTCCCTCCAAGCAACAATCCTTATTCTAAATCTCCATACCAACTGGTTTGTTAAGCATAATTCCAAAGTTGAAATTAGTGCCAAATAGGATTTTTGTCGTTGATTTTATGCCTATTACCCACTTAAGTTAAAAAAAGGGCTTATTGCAGTGATTATTAAACAAACCATATAGTTGGTTGCTTGCTTTTCTAATTTTCAATAAAACGAGTTGGTGCAAATTCCAAATTTGTATTTCTCAATAATCTCCCTTCTTCGGAAATAACAATTATTCCACCCTTTAGAGTTTCTTCATCTACCAATTTGGCGTAACCCATAAGAAATGTATTACTTTTTTCATTATAGTCAAAAACTGTAAGCTCAATATCCAATCCAACCTCATCCTGAACTTGTTGTACAATGGAGAGCATATCAATAATTCTATTTTCTTTTGTAATAAAATCATAAGTCGCCGGCCCAAATGGGATATTGGAAGGCTGTGCAAAAAGATTGAGATAATACAGTTTCTCATTAACAATACTGGCCTCAGACTGAATCGGCCCTGCAAAAAAATACCTGTTTATTGAGAAGAGGTCCTGCTGTATTGCTACCAAAGTCTGTAAA
>CBDTVT010000011.1:0-31159 GCA_965364275.1 uncultured Eudoraea sp.
GGAATCAACAATTTGCTGAATTACAGCCGGGAAAGCCTCCTTCGTGTCAAGACCTTAGCCGGCTGTTAGGCTATCACCAAAGAACACAATAACTTTGCTATTATCGGTTTTATCGTCACTATTTTCCGTTTGCTCGGTTGTAACAGAAGAATTTCCGGTGGTTTGGCCAGACTTTCCTCCACAAGCCACTAATAGTAAAAACACTAAAAAATAACGAAACTTTAAGAGGGTCTGCATGGTTTAAGGGTCCAAAAGTCGAAATCATTTCCTTATTTTGCTGCTTCGTTGCAAACAAAATTTAATTTCTGATAATGTCAAAGATATTAAACGTTGACCAACTGGGGAAGACCTATTCCAGTGGTTCTAAAAAACTAACCGTTCTTGATGCTATTTCCTTTGAAATAGAGCAAGGGGATACCTTCGCTATTGTGGGGCCTTCGGGTAGTGGCAAGACTACTTTATTAGGACTTTGCGCGGGTTTAGATGAACCCGATTCTGGTTATATTGAACTTTGCGGCACCAGAATTAACGAATTAAGTGAAGATCAACGTGCTCTTTTGCGCAATAGAGAAGTGGGGTTTATTTTTCAGGATTTTCAGTTACTTCCCACACTTACAGCACTGGAGAATGTAAGTGTTCCTTTAGAATTACAAGGGGTAAAGGATGCCAGTAAGCAGGCGATGGAACTTTTACAGAAAGTAGGGCTGGCAGATAGGTCACACCATTATCCCTCTCAGTTATCAGGCGGCGAGCAACAGCGGGTTGCTCTGGCAAGAGCTTTTAGCAATAGGCCTTCTATCCTTTTTGCCGATGAACCTACCGGTAACCTTGATGAAGAAACAGGAGAAAAAGTTATAAGACTACTTTTTGAACTTAATAAAGAAGCAGGTACTACTTTGGTTATTGTAACACACGACCTGGACCTTGCAAAACGTACTCAGCATATTCTCAGGCTTAAAGGGGGAAAGATAGTTACTAACGAAAGCACGGTAATCTCGTGAAAAAGCAACAGGAAGCCTCATCTATGGCAGGTACAGGTTGGCTTTTTAAAATGGCCTGGCGCGATGGAAAGGCGAGTGGGGGCAGACTTATTTTGTTTATGGCCTCTATAATCCTTGGAATTACAGCACTGGTTTCAATCCAATCTTTTAGTGATAATCTTAAAGAAAATATTCGTCTCCAGTCCAAATCACTTATGGGAGCCGATTTTATTATTGATTCAAGACAACTTCCGAATGAGAGAGTGCAGGGAATTATGGATTCATTAGGAGGAGCAAAGGGTATGGAAGTAAACTTTGCATCCATGGCAGCATTTCCAAAGAATGAAAGCAGTAAACTGGTTCGTGTACGGGGGCTTGAAGGTGATTTTCCACTTTATGGGGAAATAGAGACAGAACCCGCAGATGCGGCAACGTCATATATTTCTAAAGAAGGAGCCCTTGTAGACGCCACGGTAATGTTGCAGTTTGAATTGGAAGTTGGAGATATAATCAAAATAGGCAATGCAAGTTTACCAATTACCGGCACCCTTATATCGGCACCAGGTAATAGCGCATTTGCAAGTTCCGTGGCACCTCCGGTTATTATTCCATTTGGCATTATTGAACGAACAGGGCTACTGCAGGTTGGTAGTCGTCTGGATTATAACTACTATTTTGTTGCCCCTCCTGAGATGGACCTAGATGCTCTTGACAAAGAACTCGACCCTATTTTGGATGCTGAGAATGCAGATCTGGATACACATACATCAGGGAGCAGACAACTGGGTAGTTCCTACGGAAATGTTGGAAAATTCCTCAACCTGGTTGCATTTATTGCCCTTTTATTGGGCTGTGTAGGTATTGCAAGTTCCGTACAAATCTATATAAAAGAAAAATTGAGGTCGGTAGCCGTGCTTAAATGTATGGGGGCCAGCCGAAAACAGACCTTCCTTATTTATTTGATTCAAATAGCGGGTATGGGCTTTCTTGGCGGTTTAATAGGAACTTTAGGGGGTATATTACTGCAGCTGACATTTCCAAGTCTGCTTCAAGGGTTTTTGCCTTTTGAAATGCAATTGTCACTGGCGCCTCAACCCATTATAATGGGTTTATTACTGGGAGTGTTTATGTCTGTTCTTTTTGCATTATTACCCCTTATGAGCACCTGGTATGTCTCTCCTTTGCAGGTACTGCGCATTCAGGAAGCTCCAGAGGAACGTCCGCGCAAAGCCAGAGCACTTGTGTTTACAGGAATATTAATCTTTGTTTTCCTGTTCTCCCTTTGGCTTTTAGAAGACTTGAGTTATGCGCTCGGTTTTGTGATCAGTATTGCGGTAACTTTCTCCATATTGGCAGGTGTTGCTACCCTTTTTATGAAAGGAATTAAGAAATACTTCCCGTCCTCATGGGGATTTACATCAAGACAGAGTCTTTTGAACCTTTTTCGGCCTAATAATCAGACCATGGTATTATTGGTAGCAATTGGAGTTGGTGCTTTTTTAATTAGTACCCTCTATTTTACAAAAGATATGCTGTTAGCTATGGCACAGCTTGATAGCAATAGCAATAGTCCCAACATAATTCTGTTGGACGTGCAGAGCGAGCAAAAGGAAGATGTTGAAAATAGTATTACTCCTAAAGGCCTTCCGGTATTAGATAATATTCCAATAGTTACTATGCGTATGCATATGATAAAAGGACGGGCAGCTAATGATCTTAGACAAGACACAACCCTGACAATGAATAAATGGGTTTTAAATCATGAATTCAGGGTTACTTACCGGGATAGCATGATTTCTTCGGAGACCCTTACTGAAGGTGAATGGGTGCCTGAAATTCCTAAAGAAGGTCTTATCCCTATTTCCATAGCTGATAATATTGCGAGAGATGCTGAAGTTGTAGTTGGCGATACAATTGTTTTTAATGTACAGGGTGTTCTGATGGAAACCGTTGTGGGTAATATTCGCGCTGTGGACTGGGCAAGAATGCAACCTAATTTTAACCTGGTCTTTCCTAAAGGAGTTTTGGAAAATGCGCCACAGTTTCACGTTATAACCACCAATGCACCCAATGCGAAGGCTTCAGCCAACCTCCAGCGAGAATTAGTTCAAAAATTTCCTAATATCTCTGTGCTCGATTTGCGGCAAATTGTAACGCTCATAGAGAATGTCCTGGATAAGATTGCGTGGGTGATTAACTTTATGGCCTTTTTTAGTATCCTTACCGGTATTATTGTATTAATAGGAGCCGTGCGCACCAGTAAATATCAACGCATAAAAGAAAGCGTTCTTTTACGAACACTGGGTGCAAAAAGCAAACAAATTCTAAAAATCATAGCCCTTGAATACTTTTATTTGGGCGTGTTGGGAAGTGGTATAGGCATATTACTTTCACTGGTAAGCAGCCAGTTACTGGCCACCTTTGTATTCAAAGCACCATTTGTGCCTTCGCTAGTGCCCTTTTTAGTATTGTTACCGGGGATAACGTTACTTGTTCTCTTAATTGGCCTTAGTAACAGCAGGAGCGTGTTAAACAGCCCTCCTTTAGTTGTTTTACGCAAAGAAGGGCAGTAGGCTTTACGATTCTTTTGTAACCCCAATACAACGAGTGTTAGAAATCTCTTTTGATCATATTTTTCACTATCAAGATTTCTTAGCTATAACTTCAGACATGTAGTGGCCTCTTCAGGGTATAAAAAGAAGTAAAATCTTACATATTTATATCTTTTTTTCTTGGCACCCAGCCATATTTTCCTTTGCCAACACCTTATAACTCCTTTAGAACACCGGCTAAAAAACCTAAAATTCCGACGAAGGGTTTTTTACTTCGATTCTTTTCATCCGAAATTTTTATCGCTTTATCGCAAATTTTTCCAGCCACCGAAAAATAAGGCGCTTTCAGCGATTTATACCCTTAGGATATCACTTTCTGTAGTTATTTTATTATACCCAATCTAATAGCATGAAAGCGTTTTTAACCTTAGTACTTATACTTTTATTCGGAGCTGTCGCTCTAGCCCAAAAATCTACAGACTATGGCAAAGTTGAAACATTTCAAATGGATATTGTTCTGGATTATAGCCTTCCTGTTTCTTTCAATAGTGGGCAAATTGAGGCAGCAAAAGAAAACGCTGTTGCGCGCTTATACAAATTCAAGAATACAAGAGTAAAGAAAGCTTTAGCTTTTTCTACTAAAAAAAATAAACCTAAATTAGCATAATCTCCAAACCTATGATACTATTTATTCTATTATTACCCGTTGCACTTTTAGTAAGTTATATGATTGTTTTTCCTAAAACCAAAGGTGTTCTAAGACCGATTAAAGTACCTACAGGACGTAGATAAATCCTCCATTTATACTTTAAATAAAGCAAGAGTCGATAAACCCGACTATTATTCAGGAATTCCAGGTTGTTTAATCTGATAATTCAAACGCTTTTTTTCTGCATCCACCATTTGCTTTACTTCCTGAAGTAGTGTTTTGGCATCGTAGATTATACCATCTTTTATAGTGTATTTTACCCCACCAACACGCACAACTTCATTATCTTCAGTAAGTTTTATGGCGCCCGTGCCATATAGTACTTTTAGGTTTTCTAACGGATTTTCAGCTACAACAACAAAGTCGGCAAGTTTACCAACGGTTACTGTACCTATTTGATCATCCATTCCAAGGGCTTCTGCCCCGTTTAAGGTTGCTGAGCGAATAATCTCTAAAGGATGAAACCCGGCTTCCCGCAACAATTCCATTTCGCGGATATAAGCAAAACCATAGAGCTGAAAGATAAAGCCCGAATCCGAACCTGTGGTTACCCGGCCACCTCTATTCTTATACTCATTTACAAAGGTCATCCAGAGTTTATAATTTTCCTTCCAGGCTACTTCTTGTTCGGTACCCCAATAATGCCAATAAGAACCATGACTTATTTTGCTGGGCTGGTAGAAATCCCACAGCGATGGTAGTGTATATGTTTCGTGCCATTCTGCACGTCGTGCTCTTTGAAGGTCTCTGCTGGCTTCATAAATATTAAAGGTTGGATCCAGGGTGAAATCTAAGGAGATAAGTTCGTCCATAACTTTATTCCAATGTTCGGAATAAGGTTTTGCGGCCTGTTGCCAAAGTTTACCGGCCTCTTCAAAGCGGTCCTGTTCATTGTTGTAATTGTAATCCAGTGGATAATCCTGCACCATACGGTCTTCAAAAAGTGCTTCTGGCAGCCCATACCAGTGTTCCATACTGGTTAGACCTGCCCTGGCTGAATGCAGTACATTCCATCTAGCAACATTAAGCTGAGCATGATGACAAGCTGATCCTAAGCCTAATTTTTTGTTTTCATCTAAAGCAGCGGTCATTATTTCCGGAGGTGCCCCAAAAAATTTAACCCCGTCAGCACCTTTTTGAGCGTTACTTCGCACCCATTCACGTGCCTTTTCCGGAGTGCTTATAGTGGCATCACTACCTTGTCCAAATCCAGTATAGGCTAAAATACGGGGTGCTACAATTTCATTTTTTGCGCTTTTTCTTTTTAAATCTAAAGTAAAGTCTACCCCCCGGCCGCTAGGTTCACGCACTGTGGTGATGCCATGAGCCATCCAGAGTTTAAAAACATAGTCTGGTTCTGCGCCCTGCGCTTTTCCTCCAATATGTCCATGCATGTCTACAAAGCCCGGAAGCAAATACATGCCTTCGCAGTTTAATTCTTTGCCTCCTCCTTTAAGCTGTAGGCGGTCTGAATCTTTTATAGCTACTCCCGGATAGCCAACTACCTTAATACTTTTAATACGATTGTTGACCACTTCTATATCTACCGGCCCCATTGGCGGTGCACCATTACCATTAATAAGGGTAACTCCCCTGATGATAAGCTGAGAAAATGGCCCATCACCTTCGCTACTTTGCGCAAGTATTGAAAGATTGTAACATAAGAGGAGAATTAATAAGGCATTTATTTTATTGTTCATACTAGTCCTTTTGTTTAGGTACCCCAATTTTATCTCCCAAAAATAATGCATTAAGGAATAATCTGTTGGTGCCATACCATGATCCCCGGAAATTTGGATTATCCGCGAACAATACTACTCTACCACTGCCCAAGGGACTTACTATAAGTGAAGCAGAAGATTTTAAAAATTCTTCGCTGTTCTTTTTACTTATGTACCCATCTATCAGGGCATTCCTTGAGTACTTCGCTACTGTGGAATATTCATTTCTACTTGGTGAAAGCCATACGTTATTGTTTTTGTATACCGGAATGTCTGCATCTCTGTAGCCAAATGCCAGCGGATGGGTAACATCCAGATCGGCTTTAAGTATAATTCCTCCCAGACTTTCTCTACCCAGGTTTTCGTCGGCATCCACGTATGGTTTTCGCAATACAGCTTTGGTAGAATCTACTTCGGATTTGGTAAGTTTCTCTTTAACTAGTTTTTTATCGATAACCCATTTCGAGGCTGTTCCGATAGTAATAAGGGTATTCCCCTTTTTAACCCAGTCTGAAAGTTTGGTTCGCTGTTTCTCTGTAAGGTTATACTTGCCCGAAACCATCACCAATGTATTGTATTCGTCCAGTTTTGCCTTATCATAATTTCTGAGAGGTATTTTTGTAATTGGCATATGTACCCTGGTATCTAATAAATGCCACACCTCTCCGGCTTCATAAGAGCGAGTTCCATCTCCTATAAGCATTGCGGCTTTGGGTTTTGTTAAAGGGCGAATATGCCTGCTGCCCAGATCAATTCCCTGGCTGTTGTAACCCGTGGCTATCCCATAAATAGGGACCTGATATTTTTCCTGTGCCTCAAGCACCCATTTATATACTTCATCTGCATCTTTCTTTTGAAGGCTTATGGGTAGAATTAAAGCTCCATAATTAAAAGACTTGCTGGTATTATCAAGCTTTGTGGTAAATGGTTTAAAGGCAGAAGAGAGAATCAATTTCTTAGACTGAAGAAAATTTAAAACTGCAGGTGCGTTGTAATCATCCCAATCGATAATATAGGCATAAGAGGATTTTTGTACAGGTTGGACGTTTACAAGATCAGCTGTAGAAGTTATTTTATCTCCCCGGCTAAACTTCTTTATTCCCCTGTAGTTAATATTATAGAAATTTGCCACAGACCAGGCAGAAGCATCGTAAAAAACACTGTCCCGGTATTTTTTATAAGTTTCAAACATGGTTTGCACCATCCTGAACTGGGGTTGGGATGTAGGTACTACATAGGAATCATTCCCGTATTTGTATACGTTTATTTTGTGGATTAATAGTTTGTCAATAAATGCCTTTATCCTGTTTTTGTCATAGCGATCTCCAAAGCTGTAGCCTTGAACTCCTTTTATTGCGGAGTTCATCATCGCCGTTTTAAAGAACTCTTTTTGATATGATCGCAAATAGTCTTTGTTCTCAACAGCAGCTTTCACCGTGGTGATACTCGATGTGTACTGATTGCGGATGGTGAAGGGAAATGTGATGTACCCAAAAGCAGTTTTCTGCTTATGCCCCCTGGAGCTGGCCTGTTCAAACAACAGCCCAAGACCACCCTGAATATCAGGATAGGAAGAACCGTAACCCGGATAGGTACCGTCAAAAGCCTCTTTGGTAAAATAAAATGAGCCAATGCTGTCTAAGGCTTTGGCAAAATAGTTTCCAAACAAATTATTAAGATCTTCATAGTTCTTTTTAGGCATAATAGGGTTAAGAGAACCATTCGCTTTCATTGGTTCAAAGAAATAGGTGCTTTGTGAACCCATTTCATGAAAGTCGGTAACCACATTGGGATACCATTCATGATACCATTTGAGTTTACCACGACTCTCCGGGTTTATTGCCAGAAGCCAGTCCCGGTTGAGGTCAAACCAATAGTGATTGGTGCGCCCGCCAGGCCAGTATTCGTTGTGTTCGGCATCCTGGGGGTCTGCCACAAGTGGATTGCCCTGATAGCTATTTGCCCATTGTGTATGCCGGTCCCGTCCATCAGGATTGATAGTTGGATCTATAAAGATTACTGCGTTGGTTAGGTAATTAAGTATCTCAGGATTATCAGAAGCTACAAAGGTATAGGCACTTAACAGGGCTGCTTCGGAACTGGATGGCTCATTCCCATGCACGTTATAACCCAAATTAATAAAAATTGGAAGTGATGCGTCCGGGGCAGAGGATTTACCGGGATCTGTAAAGGCAAGGTGCCTTTCCTTAATAGATTCCAGATTAGCCAAATTATCCGGGGTAGTTATGGTTAAGATTACCAGTTTTCGTCCTTCATGTGTTTTGCCATATTCATGGATAGTTGCCCTGTCTGAAAGCTCGGCAAGTTTTTGCAAATAAGCTACAATAAGATCATGCCTGGTATGACGTTCTCCAATACCATAACCTAAAAACTCTTCCGGAGAAGGGATATTACTATTAAAAGGCTGGTATTTTTTAAGAAAGTAATCCTGACTAAACAGAAGGGTAGTAAAAAGTAAGAGACATGCGAGTAAAATATTCTTCATAAGGGCAATTTTTGAATTAGTCGGCTAAATATAGGTATAAATTGCCTTAAGAAGAAGTGTTTTTACAGCGGGAACAATAAGTGCCAGAAACAGAGATAAATCGTTTGTAAGTGAGGTTTTGTTTAAGCCACTGATTGATGAAAGTCGCTCTGACCTATTTCTTTAAAATTCACGATATAGTTGGTACCTTTTTTGGAAAAGTCCCTGATTATCGATCCTTTTAGCTGACGGGCCAGGTTATGAATTAGCTTTAAACCAAGAGAACGGGTATTTTTAAAATTCACTTCCTCTGAAAAACCAACACCGTTGTCTCCAATATTGAGTACGTAGTCCTTATCGGCGATTTTCTTTAACTCAATATGAATTTCCCCCTGGTCATTGCCTTTTATTCCATATTTAAGGGCATTTGTAAGTGCTTCGTTAATAAGCAGCCCAAGTGGAATAGCAGTATCTATGCCCAATTCTATTTGAGGAATATTAATGTTCACCTTAACGTTACTATCGGCGCCCTTTACAGATTTCACCAGGTATTCACTTAATTCTTCAACATAGGATTTATAATTTATTTTAGAAAGATCGTCGCGCATGTAAAGCATTTCATGAACCATCGCCATAGAGATGACTCTGTTCTGACTACTTTTTATAAGATTTTTTACTTTTTCATCCTTTATTCCCCGTGATTGAAGACTTAAAAGGCTGGAAACCGTTTGCAGATTATTTTTAACCCTGTGGTGCACTTCTTTGAGCAGTGTGTCTTTCTCATGTATCCGTTCTTCAACTTCCATCTTGGTTTTATAAAGGTTGTGGTGTGCCTTTAAGAGATTTTTACCCAGAACTCCACCCAGGAGGTAAACGGAGAACAAAACACTTAAAAAGCTAAAAAGGTTTTGACTCTCAACGGGTATGACATTCCGGGTTAAAGAAAAATCGGATATGCCCTGAACAAAAATTAAAGTAATAATCAGAATGGTGAGGTACAAATAGATTTTCCCATAATTCCGTGTTGTCGCATATCCCGCAAACACAACAATAGCGAGTACAAAAATAAACGGACTGTTTATGCCATCTGTTAACATAGTAATGGCCGTAGCCGAAGCTAAGCCGAGTATAGAAAGGATGTTATAGGTAAGCGTTAGGTTTTTGTGAGATGCATAGGCCAGGTTATTGATTACACTCAACGCGCCAAAGGCAATAAATATATGGGGAACTACTTCATAAATATCCAGGGAAAAAAGACAAATCAAGCCAAATACTAATGAGAAAATGGAGGCAAAATAGCTAACCCTAAGGGTCAGACGTATTTTATCCTGTATTCTGTGCTGATGTTTGGTTGCTTTTTCCATGGTCTTAAATTATATTCATTAATGCAGCTATGCTACATATGGAAAATCGCAACCGTATTTGGGAAGCGAATTCCCTTAATAGTGTAAAGCTATATATGTTTTACCATATATTCAACAGCTAATCTGACAAAAAGTAATTTTGTTATCTACAATACTAAAAATGTTAATCTCGTACTTCCTTGGGCTGTAAATTGGTCAGATCCTTAATTTTAACAGCTGTGCCGGTTTCAATGCTTTTCCTTGCTGCGATCCCTATAAGTACAGACATTGCGCCATCTCTGCTTCCTGCGGTCCTGCCAAAAGGGTCAACAGAATCAGCACTTCTAAACATTTTGTCTTGTAAGCGTTTGTCACCTCCGCCATGACCGCTTTTTTCCATTTCTACCATAACAGTTTCGAATTCCTTCCACAATTTGTGCACAATTATGGGTTCATTATGCTCAGTTTCCTCATTGTTCTGCTCCATTTCTTTATCGTGCATTTCGGCCTGATCGATATTCATCTCTTTATAATAGGGGATGTCCATCCATGCTTCCAGTCTTCCTTCTGTACCGTTAAAGGCAACCCGCCAACCTTCCAGAGGCGAGTAGGTTGTTAGCGAATAATTTAACTGCACATTATTTTGATATTTTACCTGCGCAGACATCTTATCATAAATATTTATTTCATTTCTAAAAAGGCAGTTGTCCCGGATATACCCATCGTATTTCTCATTGTTTGTATATAGATCAGTCAAAAATTGATTTTTAGAAATGTCCCAATAGAAGTCACAATTAGATTGATGATTGCAATTTCTGCAGTTGTCTCCTCTGAAAGGTCCATTTTTACCATAAAATTCCAAATCGCCGTAAGCAAATACTTCGGATGGCTCAGAATTGATCCACCAGTTAAGAAGGTCAAAATGATGGGTAGCCTTGTGAACCCATAAAGACCCGCTGCTTTCCATTTGTCCGTGCCATCTTCGGAAATAACTTGCGCCGTGGTAAGTGTTCAGATACCAATGAAAGTCAACTGAAGTTAGTTTGCCAATGGTATTTTCTGCCAATAACTGTTTTATTTTAGTATTATAAGGGCTCCAACGGTAGTTAAAACCTACTATCAGATTTTTGCCTGACTTCTTTTCCGCATCCAGAATGGCCTGACATTTATTTTCATCTGTTGTTAACGGTTTTTCGGTAAGTACATCGCATCCCATTTCCATTGCTTTGACAATAAATTCATGGTGAGTTGCATCTTTGGTTGTTACAATAACAAGATCTGGTTTAGAATCCCGGATCATTTTCTCAAAATTTGTAAAAGTAGGGCAATTGGCCCCGGTATATTCTTTTCCAAAAGAGAGACGCCCCGGATTTATATCGCACAAGCCCACAAACTCCAGGATATCCGAATATTCATCAACAAGACGTTTTCCCCAAAAAGTGATACCCCGAATACCGGTTCCAACAAGGGCAATTTTTAATTTTGCATTCATTCCAAAATCAAATTGTGTAATGGGCATTGCAGAAGAGGCAGCCAACATGCTAATGGAAGTAAGGAATTTACGTCTGGAAGATTTCATATCAAAGGAAAATAAGGTGTCAATACTTAAAGATATAGCATTTTAAACAAAAAAGGCGTCCATGTACGGACGCCTTTTTTTTGATAGTAGTTAATTTGTCAATCTTCAATCAATACCCATTCCCCTCGGTCTATAAGGGGTTCTGCCTGTTTGAATTTGACAGTTTTGCTTTCGCCAGACATTACATTTTTTATAGTGACCCTTTCATTTCTGCCAATTTTAGGTTTTTCCCTCACAATGGTTTCTGTAATCGGGGCTCTACCACCTTGATTCTGCCCTACTGCTCTGTTCCGGGCTGCTAATTCATCATTATTCGGAATTTCCGCCTTAGTGGTCTGTAGCTTTTCTTTTGGTCTTCTTACATTCCTTGCTTCCTGAATCTCATTGGTGTCAGCTGAGGGTAATTCCCCCTTGAACAAGAAGGAAACTACTTCTTTGTTTACGTTGTCAATCATGCTTTTAAAAAGTTCAAAAGCTTCAAATTTATAGATCAACAAAGGATCTTTCTGTTCGTGAACAGCCAACTGAACAGACTGTTTTAATTCGTCCATTTTCCTTAGGTGAGTTTTCCATGCGTCATCAACTATGGCTAGAGTTATATTCTTTTCAAAATCTGTAACCAATTGCTTACCATTAGTATCATAGGCATTTTTAAGATTGGTAACCACATTAAGCGATTTAATACCATCAGTAAAAGGAACTACAATGCGTTCAAATTTATTGCTGCTGTCCTCGTATACCTTTTTAATTACAGGGAAAGCCGTGGCGGCACTTCTCTCCATTTTACTCTGGTAATAATCATAGGCCGCAGTATAGGTTGTATTTGCGATCTCCAGAAAAGTCTGTTTACCGAATTCTTCTTCTGTAACCGGAGAGGTAATGGAAAAATACTTAATGAGTTCAAATTCGAAATTCTTGAAATCGCTAGCCGCCTTGTTGGTATCAGCAATTACTTCACATGTATCATAAACCATGTTTGCAATATCTACCTTAAGTCGCTCACCCTGCAGTGCATGCCGTCTTCTTTTATAAACTACTTCACGTTGGGCATTCATTACGTCATCATACTCCAGAAGTCGTTTACGAATACCAAAGTTATTCTCTTCTACTTTTTTCTGTGCCCGTTCAATAGATTTGGTCATCATTGAATGCTGGATCACTTCTCCTTCTTCAAGACCCATTCTATCCATCATTTTTGCAACCCTGTCCGAACCAAAAAGCCGCATTAAGTTATCTTCCAAAGAGACATAAAATTGTGAACTTCCAGGATCACCCTGACGACCCGATCGACCTCTCAACTGTCTGTCTACCCTTCTGGAGTCGTGTCTTTCCGTACCTACGATAGCCAAGCCCCCTGCTTTTTTAACTTCTTCAGATAATTTTATATCCGTACCTCGTCCTGCCATGTTTGTTGCAATGGTTACGATACCTGCATTACCTGCTTCTGCCACAATATCTGCTTCTTTTTTATGCAGTTTCGCATTCAAAACATTGTGTGGAATTTTTCGTATACCCAGCATTCGTGACAATAACTCAGATATTTCCACAGAGGTGGTACCAATAAGAATAGGTCTTTTTTGTTCTGAAAGCTTGGTAACTTCGTCAATAATGGCGTTGTATTTTTCTCTTTTGGTCTTATAGATAAGATCGTTTCTGTCATCCCTCGTAATAGGTCTGTTTGTAGGGATCTCCATAACATCCAATTTATAGATCTCCCATAATTCACCTGCTTCCGTTACGGCAGTACCGGTCATACCTGAAAGCTTTTTGTACATTCTGAAATAATTCTGTAAAGTTACCGTAGCAAAAGTCTGTGTCATTGCTTCGATTTTTACATTCTCTTTCGCTTCAATGGCCTGGTGTAACCCGTCTGAATACCTGCGCCCGTCCATAATACGACCGGTCTGTTCATCAACTATCATCACCTTATTTTCAATAACTACGTATTCCACGTCTTTTTCGAAGAGCGTATATGCCTTTAATAGCTGGCTCATAGTGTGGATACGTTCGCTTTTTATTGCAAAATCTTTGAATAAATCCTCTTTTTCCGATGCTTCCTGTTCGATTTCCAGACTTTGATTTTCAATTTTTGCAATTTCACTTCCAATATCCGGCAACACAAAAAAGTCTTTTTGCTGATCTCCCGAAATATATTCTATGCCCTTATCTGAAAGTTCAATCTGGTTGTTCTTTTCATCGATAACAAATAACAATTCCGCATCTACCTGCGGCATTTCCCGATTGTTATCCTGCATATAAAAATTCTCAGTTTTTTGAAGCAGCTGTTTTATGCCTTCTTCACTTAGAAATTTAATAAGGGCTTTATTCTTTGGTAAGCCTCTGTGAACCCTAAGCAATTGAAAACCACCTTCTTTGGTATTTCCAGAGGAGATTTCTTTTTTGGCTTCTGCCAGAACTCCGGTAAGGTACTGACGTTGTTTTTGAACAATGTCCGACACTTTGGGCTTCAATTCATTAAATTCGTGACGATCTCCTTCCGGCACAGGCCCGGAGATGATTAAAGGAGTACGGGCATCATCAACAAGTACAGAATCGACCTCATCCACAATGGCATAGTGATGTGGCCGTTGTACAAGGTCGCCAGGTGTATGGGCCATGTTATCCCTAAGGTAATCGAATCCAAATTCGTTGTTGGTTCCATAGGTGATATCTGCGTTATAAGCCGCCCTTCTCCCTTCAGAATTAGGTTGATGCTTGTCTATACAGTCCACCGATAGTCCATGAAATTCAAATATTGGTGCCATCCAAGCACTATCTCTTTTAGCCAGATAATCATTTACAGTAACCAAATGAGCCCCTTTACCTGCCAACGCATTCAGGTACATTGGCAGCGTAGCAACTAGTGTTTTACCTTCACCCGTCTGCATTTCTGCAATTTTACCCCGATGCAAAGCAATCCCGCCGATTAACTGTACGTCATAGTGCACCATATCCCAGGTGACTTCCTTTCCTGCGGCATCCCATGAGTTTAGCCATAGGGCATTATCACCCTCCAGACTTACATATTCTTTGGAGCCAGATAACAATCTGTCAAATTCTGAGGCTTCAACAGTAATGGTTTCATTATTTACAAATCGCTTTGCGGTTTCTTTAATTACGGCAAAGGCTTCAGGAAGAATCTCGTTTAAAGTGATCTCAGTAATTTTATAGACCTCGTCTTCGAGTTTATCAATTTCTGCATATATTTCCTCATTTCTGTCAATATCCAGAGAGGATTTTACTTCTTCTTTCAATATGTCAATCTGCTTCTGAAGTTCTTCAGATGCCTTTGATATTGTTAGTCTGAAGTCTTTTGTTTTATTTCTAAGTGCATTGTGGTCCAAGCTTTCAATCGCTGCCTCAAAGGATTTGATCTCCTCTAAAAGCGGTTGTAGTTCCTTAACATCTTTCTTAGCCTTGTCACCTACAAATGCCTTAATGACTGAATTTAAAATACTCATATATTATTCATGTTTTGATAGCATGCTCTTCAGGACTTAAAGTGCAATTGAATAAGTCTTAAAAATGAGCAATATGCCATAGAATTGTAATATCCTTTTTAAAGCAAAAGGTATTCCAGATTTTATATTTCTGCTTAAACTTCAATAAGCATGTCAAAATTACATAAAAAAAAAGCCTCAAATGAGACTTTTAATAGGTTTTAGGAAACTTCTTTAATATTCATCCTCATTCCAGAGGTAATCTTCTTCTGTAGGGTAATCCGGCCATATTTCTTCTATTGATTCGTATATCTCACCGCCTTCTTCCTCCATAGATTGTAAATTTTCAACTACTTCCAAAGGAGCTCCAGTTCTAATAGCATAGTCTATTAATTCGTCCTTAGTAGCTGGCCAGGGTGCATCGCTTAAATAAGATGCTAGTTCTAATGTCCAATACATGGCTTAATTATGATTTTAAAATTTTTGCAAAAATAGATTTTTAACCCATATTGCCAAGAAAAATCTGAATAAAATCACTTATTTTATCAACAATTTAAGGTTTTGATAATTTCATAACGAAGAAAAAGTGTAATTATTAGCCTTTTTTCTCTGGAATCCACTTTATTTCATCCGCCTTTAAATCGTATGACAACTTCCGTGCCAATACAAATAAAAAGTCTGATAGACGGTTGAGGTAAGTTAAAACCATGCTGTCAACAGGCTCATTTTCATGTAGTAGGGATACCATTCGCTCCGCTCTTCTGCAAATAGTACGGGCAATATGACAGTATGACACTGTTGTGTGACCACCGGGCAGGATAAAATGGGTCATTGGCGGCATGGTTTCATTCATAATGTCGATTTCATTTTCTAATTGTTCTACATCTGCCATGCTTATCAAAGGGATATTCAGACGATCTTTTCCACTTTTTAATTGTGCTTTTTCAGGGTCCGTGGCTAAAATAGCGCCTACGGTAAACAATTTATCCTGGGTAGTAATAAGAATCTCTCTGAAATGTACATCCATTTCCTGATCCCTTAGGAGTCCAATCCATGAATTTAGTTCATCCACAGTGCCATAACCGTTAATACGGATGTGATGTTTCGCAACCCTGGTACCTCCAAAAAGTGAAGTTGATCCTTTGTCTCCGGTTTTGGTATATATTTTCATAGGCAATTTTACAACTTTTGAGTTGCAAGTTAGGAAATTGGCCTAATATGGAATTTAATATTATGCGATAAATCGGAAACCATAAAGGATTTACTCTTTTTTCCTTTTATCCTTCCGCTCATAGCCATCCATAAATTTCCTTGATTTTCTTTTTTTTGAGCTCTTTTTGCTAAAAATAGAAATGACTAAATAGATCAGGACCACTGCGCCTAATAGGTAATAGATACTGTTATTCATAGTTCATAAATAATCTATCTTAAAGTTAAGAGTTTAAATTCGAATCTTAAAATGTTCCCGGGCCTGGGTTTTATGGAAAAAAAGAAGGCCGCCAAAATACATATCCACGCTAACCATCACAAAATCTGCTACAACTAATTTATTCCATAGTTCTTTCGAGTTACTGTTTTTCCTGATATCGCTAATATATATTATTCCCTTGGGTTGTTGTTTGGCGTAGTTCTCCATAGCCAAAATTTGAGACTCTGTAACCAGTGTCCCATAGTATTTTATATCAAAAGGCTCTTTAAAAGAAAGTGATGGAAACTCGTCTTTTACGTTATTTCTTAAAAGTTCATTTCCATCTTCAAAACCTATACTATTTGGTTTGAAGTAATTTATGCATTTGAAAAATATATTCGGTGATTTTGATCTGCAGTATTTATGTTTTATATAAAGACCCTTTGTAACAAAGTGATAAATAAACGGGGAATGAATTCCATGCTGGTTAGTTGCCTTAAACCAAAATTTCAGATATTGAAGGGTATTAGACATTAAAGTAAATTCTAATTATCAGTAAATTTGAATATTGTAATTACCACCTTGTGAATTAGTCTTCCAATAGCATCGAAAGCTCAAACCAACGCTCTGTTTTATCCTCAAGATTTTCTATAATATCTTTTAATCTTATTGATAAAACATCTATTTCTTCTCCCGATAGAGCAGAATTAGCAAATTCATTTTGAAGCTCCTCCTTTTGTTTTTCTAAGTTCTGAATAGACTTTTCCAGTTTGTTATACTCTTTTTGCTCCTCAAAAGACAATTTTTTGCTTTTGTCATCAGACCGCCAGGAGCTTTTATTTGTTTTATTTTGGGTGCTGTTCCCCTTTTCCGCCCTTTGTTCTATAACTGCACTGTCTTCATATGTCCTGTGATCTGAATAATTCCCCGGGAAATCTTCAACAATTCCATTCCCCTTAAAAATAAATAAATGATCTACTATCTTATCCATGAAATAACGGTCATGGGATACTACCAGCAAGCATCCTGGAAAGTCCAGCAAAAAGCTCTCAAGGATATTTAAAGTGATAATATCCAGATCATTGGTTGGCTCATCCAGGATCAGGAAATTGGGATTCTGGATAAGGACGGTACATAAATACAATCTCTTTCGTTCCCCGCCACTCAATTTATCTACAAAATCATATTGTTTCTTTCTATCAAATAAAAATCGTTCCAACAGCTGCTGAGCCGAGAGTTGTCTTCCTTTTTTTAAAGGAATATAATCCCCAAATTCTCGGATAACATCAATTACTTTCTGACCTTCTTTTATCGTAATTCCATTTTGGGTATAGTATCCGAATTTAATGGTCTCTCCAACTACAATTTTTCCACTATCCGGCTGTTCAAAGCCTGTTACAATATTCAGGAAAGTAGATTTGCCAGTACCGTTTTTACCAATAATTCCGATTCGTTCTCCCCTTAAAAAATTATAATCAAATTTATCGAGTAAGATAATTCCAGGGTAGGCTTTAGAGACTTTGTGAAGTTCTATTATTTTACTTCCCATACGCTCCATATTTATCTCCAATTGAATTTCATGGCTCTCTCTGCGTTGGTGTGCCTTTTCTTTGATGGTATGGAAATCATCAATACGCGATTTAGATTTCGTGGTTCTTGCTTTAGGCTGTCTTCGCATCCAGTCCAGTTCTTTCTTATAAAGCAATTTGGATTTATGTTGTTCTACCACTTCGCGTTCCAGTCTGCCTTCTTTTTTCTCCAGATAGTAAGCATAATTTCCTTTGTATGAATAAAGCTGACCATTATCTAGTTCCAGAATTTCATTACAAACCCTTTCCAGAAAATACCTGTCATGAGTAACCATAAAAAGAGTAATTTTTTTACGGCTAAAATAATCTTCGAGCCATTCTATCATTTCCAGATCTAAATGATTTGTGGGCTCATCCAGAATTAATAGATCTGGCTCATTCAATAGGGCATTGGCCATTGCCAGTCTCTTTTTTTGTCCACCGGATAGATCACTGACTTTGGCTTTAAGATCATCCAGTTTTAATTTGGAAAGAATTTGTTGGTATTGGGTTTCAAAATCCCAGGCGTTATTCCTTTCCATAGACTCGAAAGCTTTTTGGTAAGCTTCTTCATTTTCGGGATTGTCCAGAGCTGCTTCATAAGCAGCAATAATCTTTAGAATCTCATTGTCAGATTCCAAAATGGTTTGCTCTACGGTTAGTTGAGGATTAAGATCTGGTTCTTGTTCCAGAAAAGATATTCGAATTCCTTTACGGTAGTTTACGGCACCGCTATTTGGGGCGTCTTTCCCTGCCAGAATATTTAAAATTGAAGTTTTACCTTCCCCGTTTCTGGCAACCAACGCAATTTTCTGATTTTTATTTATGCCAAACGAGAGGTCTTCGAACAGGACTAATTCTCCATACGATTTGGCTATATTTTCTACGGAAACCAAATTCATTGGAGACTTGGGTTGGAATTTGTGAAATAGCGGTAAAGTAGGGCGTATCTATGACCAAGTATGGCAAATACCACGGCAATTAGCGGAGAAAACCGTTGAATTTGAAAAATCCAAAGTATCAGCGTAATAGCCATTAAAACGAGTAGTATCAAAATATATTTACCCATCCATTTTGGAATTCGGTCTTTTCTTAGGAGAAAATAACAGGCTGCAAGATTCAATGGAAATGCCCAAAGGATATTAAAATTATTAGCGGTTGCCGAATGATCGGTCAGGAACCATAGGTAGAAAATGAGTAATCCTGCAGATCCGGTAATCAAAAATAAAAAAAAGTCGAGCCACCTGCTCCGTGTACCATTTCTAAGATCTATATATGATATTGTGAGTGTAAAGAGTAATAATAGAAGTAACCAAAAAAGCGGTGATAGGCCAAAATTATTAATAAATATTTTGTTGTTATACTCAAAAACGGGACGTTCCCGAAGGACCAATGGGCTCTCTGCCAAAGTTGTATTATTCATTTGTAGCATAACATATTTGGGCAGGAACATATACTCTTCAGGGGCAGCTTCCCTATCTATCACGGACCCCAGAGCAAGGTCTATGCCAAAACTGGACCATGAATTAGTAAGCAGATTTTGATGTATCAGATCTCTGAAAGTGTAATGATTTTTAAGATGCTCTCCATTAAATTCAATGCTGTTTCCAAGAACTTTTTTTAATACCTCTGGTAATTTAGTGGCACAATTATCAAATAAGAAGTCGTATTTATAATCCCTATTTTCGGGCTTTCGGTTGTTTTCTAAAAACCGGAATAATGTATTTCGGTCTTCGCGATCAAGTTTTAATATTTGTTCTTTTACCCATCTGTTTTCCAGTTCATAAGTAAAGAGGAAATCTGAAAATTTTGACACACTTAAGGAATAAAGCAATTTCCCGCTGGCAAATTTATAATAGAAATTAGGCGTATTAAAATCAAAAGTTCCGTAATTATAAACCCAATTTATTCCTTGAGCGCTGTCCTGAACTCTAAAAGCACTGTGCCCGAAACTCGAATAAAGATCCTGACCTGAGTCACATGTAATTATACTAATTTGGGCATTATCTGATAATTGAGCCTGAAGCGAAAAACCAAAAAAGGTGATCCATAATATGTTAAGGAAGCGAAGTTTTTTAAATTGAATTCTTAGTGCTCTGATCACTTGTGGAATAACTATTAACGGCAAATATCCGAATAAAATATGTTAAGAAAGAGTTAGAATAAAAATTATATTATTTTTACTGAAACAGCCAGCCATGAAGAAACATATTCCACAGTTTATTACAATGCTTAATATTTTATGTGGATGTATTGCTACAGTATTTGCTGTTTTAAATATGTTGGAACTTGCCGCACTTTTTGTTTTTCTGGGAATTGTTTTCGATTTCTTTGACGGACTTGCCGCAAGATTGCTGGATGCTCAGAGCGAATTGGGAATACAGCTCGATTCATTAGCTGATCTTATTACTAGCGGCCTTGTTCCCGGTATTGTTATGTTTCAGCTTCTTGCAATGTCTCAAACCGGCGGGTGGAATCTCGATTTATCAGGTACCTCAGAAACTTTAACATGGACAGGATTTAAAATTTCATTCCTGCCTTTTTTTGGCTTTTTAATTACTCTGGCTTCTGCTTACAGATTGGCAAAATTTAATATTGATGAAAATCAGGCTACCTCATTTATTGGTCTTCCAACACCGGCAAATGCCTTATTTATACTTTCACTTCCGTTAATACTATTATACCAGGGAAATGACTATTTAAATCAAATAATCCTAAATCCATGGTTTCTGATAATAATTACCGTTCTGAGTTCCTATCTGTTAAATTCAAGGATAGAATTATTTGCTCTAAAATTTGAGAACTGGAGTTTTAAAGATAATGCTCTGCGCTATATATTTGTCATTGTAAGTTTAGTCCTCCTACTTACCATGAAATTTTTAGCGGTGCCTGCCATTGTGTTTTTTTATATTGTTAGTTCCATGGTTTATAAGATTGGTGACAGATAAATTCTTAAAGGAATATAAATCAATTTTCGTTTGCTCCGCTAGGATCCAGGTTTTTTGCCAAAAATGTTTATTGCTTGGTCATAGAAAATTTGCCGTCATTACCGCTGCTCGCGGTCCAGTTTCCCGAAATCACAGTTTTTGATGCACTGCTACCGCTAAGCTCTATTACTGTGCCATCGCATTCATCTTCACCAGCTGCGTTAAATTTTCCATTTTGGACCCACCAGGTTCCCTGAAAGGGACATAGAATTTGTGAGTCAGTCTCGGCAAAGATATCCCCATTCATTTGTAGTGTAAAGATGGCTGTAGCAGTCCCTAGTGTTCCTTCAACAGTTCCATCCCAGGTGCCTACAAGTTTAGAATCAATGGTCCTAGTAGATGGAATTTCTGCCACCGCAAGAGAATTATCATCGGATGAACAACTAATCGTAAAAATTAGTGTTAAAATAATTAAGGAAAATAGATAATTAGGATTTAAATTTTTCATAACATAAAGGAATTATTCACTTGCTATCTAAATTAGATAATTTATTACTTTTTTATTTGTATTAGTTAAGAATTATCTTGTAAATAGATGAGGCCAATTTACCATTATTACTCATATAATCAAGTAGTTATGTGTATTCTAAATTGAATTTTGTATGAACGGAATAATCTGAGTATTATTTTTATCGCAGAAGGAGTATGTTAAAAGTCCAATTTCTTTTTACGAAGTTCAAAATTCTGTCCCAAATAGACTTTACGCACCATTTCGTCTTCTGCAAGATCTTCAGGTATGCCCGATTTTAAGATGCCGCCCTCAAACATCAGGTATGATCGTTCTGTTATAGCGAGGGTTTCCTGAACATTATGATCAGTGATCAGGATACCAATATTCTTATCTTTTAATTGAGCCACTATTCGCTGAATATCTTCAACCGCAACCGGGTCAACACCAGCAAAGGGCTCATCCAGTAGTATAAACTTAGGGTCAGTGGCCAAGGCTCTTGCTATTTCTGTACGTCTTCGTTCACCCCCGGATAACAAATCTCCTCTATTCTTTCTAATATGCCCCAGTCCAAACTCCTCTATAAGCGACTCCATTTTCATGTGTTGCTCTTTTTTGCTCATTTTCGTAAGTTGTAAAACGCTTAAGATATTATCCTCAATACTTAATTTTCTAAATACCGATGCCTCCTGGGCTAAGTAGCCTATACCATTTTGAGCCCTTTTATACATCGGAAATTTTGTGATCTCAGTATCATCTAAAAAAATCTGTCCTCCATTGGGTTTAATAAGCCCTACGATCATGTAGAAGCAGGTAGTCTTTCCGGCTCCATTCGGACCCAATAGCCCAACTATTTCGCCCTGGTTCACCTCCAGGGAAATACCCTTAACCACCTGGCGCCCTCTGTAGGCTTTCATTATGCTATCTGCTCTTAATTTCATTCAGAAGAATTATCTTTCAAATCTAAGTCATTCTACTTTCTACTGTTCAGAATTATAGTTTTTTTAACCTTATTGTAACTCCAGTTGTTCCCAATAATTCTTTGATTTTTTCATCCAAAACACCTTTGCTTTAGGCTTTCGTATCCAGCTTGAAGATTCTCTTTATTATTATCTGCTAACAATTTCCCATCCATTTTAGAACGGCAGGTATTAAACTTCTCACTTGATTTTGACATTTTTATTTTCTTTTTTTGCTTCTCTCTGTAATACAACTTTTGAAATGTAAATGCTTATCTGGTAAAGTATAAGAACAGGTACAGCTACTATAATCTGACTTGCCACATCCGGAGGTGTGATAACAGCAGAAAGGATAAGTACAATAACGAGAGCGATTTTTCGATATTTTTTAAGTATCTCCGGGGTAACCAACCCAACTTTCGTAAGAAAGAATATAATTATTGGTAGTTCAAATATTATACCGCAGGCGATTACAGCTGCTCTTACAGTTGAAATATATGAACTTAAATCTATCTCCCGAACAATTTCATCACTGACCGAATAACCCCCTAAAAAATTTATTGAAAGAGGCGCTACCACATAATAACCAAATAGTACACCAAGGAAAAAAAGGGAAGAAGCAATAAATATAAAGCCACGGGAATTGTTACGTTCTTTATCGTATAATCCGGGGCTGACGAATTTCCACATTTCATAAAGAATGTAAGGGAAGCCAAGAATAAATCCAGCCCAGATAGACGTCCAAATATGGGCGGAAAACTGTTCAGCCATTTGCCTGCTCTGTACCGTAAATATGGGTTCCGTCACACAAAATGCTTCACTAAAACCAAGAAACCTGGAGAGTTTACAGAATACACCATAGCTGGGAAAGTCCGGTTTTTTTGGCCCGAAAATTACGGTGTCGAATATAAAGTCTTTCATTAGAAAAGCCACTATACCAATCAGAACTATTGCAATAGTTGATCGAATAAGATGCCAACGCAGTTCTTCCAGATGGTCCAGAAAGGACATTTCATTATGTTCTTTAGTTGCTTGTGCCATTAAAGTATTCCCTCATTAATTAGATTATGTAAATGAACAACGCCTACATATTCTTCTCCGTCCATAGCTAGCAGTTGGGATAAGCCATTAGAGCGCATTACCTTCAACGCTTTTATGGCCAGAACGTCTTTACCAATAGTCTTAGGACTAGTTGTCATTATATCTTTCGCCTTCAGCCCATTAATGTTTTCATATTTATTAAGCATTCTCCTGATATCTCCATCTGTAACAATTCCAACAATTTTGTCATTGTTCAAAACGGCAGTCACACCCAACATTTTTTCAGAAATTTCAATTATAACCTGCTTTACATCAGCATCAACGCCCACTTGAGGCTTTAAATTGTTTCCGACAATATCGGAAACTCTCAGGTAAAGTTTTTTTCCAAGTGTTCCCCCCGGATGATATTTAGCAAAATCCTGACTACTGAATCCTCTCAATTTCAAAAGACAGATAGCGAGAGCATCACCCATTACAAGTTGGGCCGTAGTGCTGGTAGTTGGTGCAAGGTTATTCGGGCAGGCTTCTTTTTGAACAAAAGTGTTCAAAACAAAATCTGCATTTTCAGCCAGAAATGAATCTAAATTGCCACACATTCCAATTAACGGATTATTTCCCTGTTTAATTAACGGCACCAACATCTTTATTTCAGGTGTATTACCGCTTTTGGAGATACAAATCACTACGTCATTTTTCTGGATTGTACCCAGATCACCATGTATAGCATCAGCTGCATGCATAAAAATTGCCGGTGTCCCTGTAGAGTTCAGGGTAGCTACTATTTTAGAGGCAATGATAGCACTTTTGCCTATACCAGTAATTACTACACGCCCTACTGATTCATAAATGCAATTTACAGTACGTGCAAATTGTTCATCCAAAAGTGTGGACAAGTGCGCAATGGCGTCGCTTTCCGTTTTGATGGTTTTTTTAGCAGTAGCTAATATAGCTTTGTGATTACTCAATATGGTTTTGAAATTATATGTTTACTATTATAGAAATTAACTTAATATGTAAACAGATTTTAAAAGAATGTATTATATTTAAGAAAACAAAATTACACAAACTTATTTTATAGGAGATTCTAAACTATAAACAATACAATTTATCATTTTCACTCGCCTAAAAACAAAAAGATATATCTTAAGTATAATTACGATTATCGTTATAAAAGCAGACTCGACATACTAAATTTGCAATAATTTTGAATGAAATTGAACTACATGCTGCGCTAAAAAAATATTTTGGTTTTTCCAAATTTAAAGGACTACAGGAAGGTGTCATAACAAACGTCATTCAAAACAAAAACACCTTTGTAATTATGCCTACAGGAGGTGGAAAATCACTATGTTATCAGCTTCCTGCTCTTTTAAAAGAGGGGACCGCTATAGTGGTATCTCCTTTAATAGCTCTTATGAAAAATCAGGTTGATGCCATCCGAGCTGTTTCCTCACATCACGGAGTTGCTCATGTTCTGAACTCTTCATTAACCAAAACTCAGGTAAAGGAGGTAAAACAAGATATTTTAGATGGTGTAACAAAATTGCTCTATGTAGCACCTGAATCCCTCACAAAGGAGGAGTATGTGGAATTTTTACAATCTGTACCCCTTTCATTTGTGGCAGTTGACGAGGCCCATTGTATTTCTGAATGGGGACACGATTTCAGACCGGAATACAGAAATTTAAGGGCTATAATTAACAGGTTGGGCGATCACATCCCGATAGTTGGTTTAACTGCAACAGCCACCCCAAAAGTCCAGGAAGATATTATTAAGAACCTTGTCATTACAGACGCGAAGGTTTTTAAAGCATCTTTTAACAGGCCCAATTTGTTCTACGAAATAAGGCCTAAGACAAAAAATGTAGATGCAGATATTATTCGTTTTGTAAAGAAGAATAGCGGTAAATCAGGAATAATTTATTGTTTGAGCAGGAAAAAAGTTGAAGCATTAGCCCAAGTGTTACAAGTTAACGGGGTGAGTGCTGTACCTTATCATGCAGGATTTGATGCTAAGACACGTTCCAGGTATCAGGATATGTTTCTTATGGAAGATGTGGACGTCGTCATCGCAACTATTGCTTTTGGAATGGGAATAGACAAGCCAGATGTGCGATATGTCATCCATCATGACATTCCCAAAAGCATTGAAAGTTATTACCAGGAAACCGGCCGTGCAGGCAGGGATGGAGGAGAAGGTCACTGCCTCGCATTTTATTCTTATAAGGATGTTGAAAAGTTGGAGAAATTTATGTCCGGAAAACCCGTGGCTGAACAAGAAATTGGGAACGCCCTTCTTCAGGAAATTGTTGCATATGCCGAAACATCTATGTCTAGAAGAAAGTTCATTCTTCATTATTTTGGAGAAGAATTTGATGGGGTGAATGGCGAAGGTGCAGATATGGATGATAATGCCAGAAATCCAAAGGAAAAAGAAGAAGCGAAGGAAAATGTTATAAAGCTAATCAAGGCAGTGCAGGGCACTAAAGAAAAGTTTAAGGCCAAAGAAATTGTTCTGGCACTTATAGGTTCTACGAATGCACTTATTGCTTCTCACAAAACGGATGAAAAACCTTTTTTTGGTATTGGATCAGACAAAGACAAAAGTTATTGGATGGCATTAATCAGGCAGGTATTGGTTGCCGGATTACTTAAAAAAGAAATTGAACAATACGGTATATTGCATATTACACAGGCGGGATCTTCTTTTTTTGAGAATCCTACTTCTTTTATGATGACGAAGGATCATGTATATAACGAAGAAAATGACCAAGCCATAGTTACTGCAGCCAAAAGTGCAGGGGGTGCGGCAGATGAAAAGTTATTGCGTTTACTGAAAGACCTCAGAAAACATGAAGCTAAGAAATTGGATATCCCTCCTTTTGTCATCTTCCAGGATCCTTCACTTGATGATATGGCTCTAAAATACCCTATTTCCATGGAGGAAATGTTAAATATTCATGGAGTAGGTGAGGGCAAGGCAAAAAAATATGGTAAGCCCTTTGTGTTACTTATTACAACGTATGTTGAGGAGAATGAAATAATTCGCCCGGATGACCTGATTGTAAAAAGTACGGGGGCTAATTCGGCTCTTAAGCTATATATTATTCAGAATGTCGACAGAAAGTTGCCTTTGGATGATATTGCTTCCGCAAAAGGTATTGAATTGCCCGATTTAGTAAAGGAAATGGAACAAATAGTTTTTAGTGGTACTAAATTGAATATAGGCTATTGGGTAGACGAGATACTGGATGAGGATCAACAGGAAGAAATTCATGAATATTTTATTGAGGCTGAATCAGATGATATAGAAGAGGCACAAAAAGAATTTGATGGCGAATATGAAGATGAAGAGTTGCGGCTATACCGCCTTAAATTTATGAGCGAGGTAGCCAATTAGGACTAATATAATATTACCAATAACAAAAAAAAGACCCTCAGCCCGAGGGTCTTTTATGTAAGTCTAATTCGTTAAATATTGTTTTTAAAAGTTTCCGCTAGTAATAAAAGCAGCTATAACTCCAAAATAAAGGATGCCGAATACGAGATATATTAAGGCCAGGGCCATTCCAACATAAGACAAAATCCGCCCAGTTCTTACGCTTTCATATCCCGAATAATTTTCAGGATGATTCTGATAAAGTCCTTCGGCTTTTTTAGCACTACTTAAACCAATAATACTAAATATAATTGCAAAAGGACCACAACAAGTGATGGCTCCTATGATAGAAATTATGCCCATTGTTAAGGCATTACTCGCACCGGGTAAAGGTTGTTGATTCATTTTATATATTTTTTGAGGAGAGCTATGACTCCCATTGTTCTCTCATTTCATTTACTTGTTCCATATAGGCTTCCCAGCCACCAATAGTAGAAATTGAATATATAACATAGGCAAAATAAATTATTCCTAAAACCATTCCAATAATGGCCAAAATTTTAGCCGTTTTAAGCTGACTGTAATTGGAATACAATTCCGGATTTTCTTTATACTTATTTTCATCCTTATACACTAGAAAAAAGGCTATGCCTGCAAGAATAGCTGCCGGAAAGCCACCAAAACAGCAGCATAGGTATGAAAGAATTGAAAGTACAATGGCTATGGTTACATTAGGTAATTTTTGTTGTTCCATGAAGTATTCGTTTGATTAGAAAAATTTTAAAATAAAGTTGATCAATATTGTTGTTACACTGGCTATCATTAAGAATATACTAATCTTATTTGAATATTTTATGGTCATTAAATTATCCAACAACAGAAAACCCAGAAGCAGTATTAAAGGGTATATTGCAGGATACATTTTAAAAGCCTCAACAAATTCTCCATGAAAGAGTAAAACAGCGGCCCTTTGAATGCCACATCCGGTACATTCTATGCCCAAAAGCTGTTTATTTAGACAGGGTAGCATATAATCTTCATTTAAAAAAAGCAATATCGATGAAGCGATTTTCATTAAGGCAGATTAATCTACTGAAAAATACTATTATTTTTGAGGAATGAAAACAAATCGAATCATTTATTTTTTGCTAATTATTGCAGGTGCAATTATTATGGCTACGGGAGATCAATTAGTTAAGAAAGAGTATGCCATGAGTATAGGAATAATTTTACTGATGTACGGAATTTATAAATCTTCGAAAGTTTGGACTAAAACCGATGAACACAATAATGACAATGGAAAATGAGAAATTTTAAAGAAGGGGAAAAGGTTGAGGTCATAGACGATAACATTACCGGGATAGTTATAACTATTTCAGACGATTTTATAACGATACGGACGCAGGAAGGGTTTGATATGGATTTTACTGCATCTGAATTGATGCATACAGAAGGCATGAACCCCATAAGAGTAAGCAAATTTGAAGCTTCACAGGTGAAGGCAGACAAGGAGCAGGGTGGTAAACGGAAAATCCGGAAAGTTGCTGTAAAAGAGCGTAATACTGCAAAAATGGAAGTTGACCTGCATATTCACCAACTTGTTCCTTCTTCAAAGGGGATGACCAATTATGATATGCTGAATATACAAATGGAAACGGCTAAAAGACAACTTGAATTTGCTATTCGAAAAAGAATACAAAAAGTGGTGTTTATTCATGGAGTGGGGGCAGGGGTTCTTAAAGAAGAGTTGAATTATTTATTTAAACGGTACGAAAATGTAAAATACTATGATGCAGATTATCAAAAATATGGCTTAGGTGCTACAGAAGTCTATATTTATCAGAATTCGTGAATAGATTACTCTTTGGTGGTTATGGTACCAAAATCATTTATCCTCAAGTCAGTTATTCGCAGACCTTCCACATTTACCAGTGAAATTCCACTTAATTCAATTTTGTGCTCGTAGATTGTGGTATCGCTTTCACTTTGTACGGTTGTAATAAATACCTCTCCCCCTTCACCTTCGTACTCCTCAACCACCGTAGGTGTGATTGGTGGTACTGCATCACAAAAATAATTTTTAGAGATATTGTCGGAAAAAGTCCGGTATATTAACTGGGATTCACCTGGAATTGCACTCTTAATAGTGTCTGCAGAAACTTCATTCTTAAGGATGCCGCTTTGCAATTCAAGAACTAAAGCTTCGGTTGTATTGAGTTTAAAGAATAGCGTGCTGCTTATAGTTGTTGTAGATTCACAAAATGTGATACTGGTATCGTTAAAATCTATCGTTTCAATTATTAAATCACCGTCATCGCATGAGTTGAAAAAGCAAAAAATAAAAATTAAAAGTACTCTGTTCATGCCTCAAATTTAAATGAATTTAAGGCTATAATCCTAGTGACTTGAGTTGATTTTATGAAGAGTTTAAGTTTATTTCGGTTATTTTTGGTTTTGTTTCTCAATATAAAGCTTGTTCATGCAAAAGATCTATTTTGATAATGCCGCTACAACCCCCGTTCGGGAGGAAGTAATTGCAAAAATGCAGGATGCCCTGGTCAACTCTTATGGTAATCCTTCTTCTATTCACGGATTTGGAAGAAGCGCCAAAACAGAAATTGAGCAAGCTCGCAAAACAATTGCCAAATATTTAAACGCGCAAGCTTCTGAGATTATTTTCACATCCGGAGGTACCGAAGCAGATAACATGATTTTAAGAAGTGCGGTCAAGGACATGGGAGTACAAACCATTATTACTTCAAAAATAGAGCATCATGCCGTATTGCATACTGCAGAAGCCTTACAAAAGGAGTTTGACATCCATATTGAATTCGTTGACCTTGATAGTTTTGGCAATCCCAACCTTCAGCATTTGGAACAGTTATTATTGGCAGATGATTCAAAAAAAATAGTTAGCCTAATGCATGTTAACAATGAAATTGGTAATATTTTGGATATTCAAGAGATAGCGGTAATATGCAAGGCTAATAGTGCACTTCTCCATTCAGATACTGTACAATCTATATGTCATTTCAAATGGGACGTACAAACCACACCGATTGATTTTATGGTAGCCTCAGCTCATAAATTTCATGGACCCAAAGGGATTGGGTTTGCTTTTATAAGAAAAAACTCCAATTTAAAACCTCTAATACTAGGAGGCTCGCAAGAACGCGGTTACCGGGCAGGAACTGAACCAATTCACAATATTGTCGGGTTAAAAGAGGCATTCGTTGCTGCCTATGATAATCTGGAAGAGGAAAAACAATATATCACCAGCCTTAAAGAATATTTTATTAAAAAGATCAAAGTAGCTCTACCTGAGGTTAAATTTAACGGATATTCGGGAAATTTGGAAAAGAGCACCTATACTTTGGTTAATGTTTGCCTGCCTTTTAGTAAAGAGAAATCGCAAATGCTTCTTTTTCATTTGGACCTTAAAGGGATTGCTTGTTCGGAGGGGAGTGCCTGTCAATCTGGCGCCAGTGGCGGTTCACATGTACTGGCAGAAATTTTGTCTGATGAAGAACTTCAAAAACCTTCTGTCAGGTTTTCGTTTTCAAACTATAACACAAGGGAAGAAGTAGATTACGCAATTGAGGTTTTGAAAGAGTTTAGTCAGACTTAGGATTTTTATTCATTCTTACCCTTTCCTTGTCATATGGAAATTTGCGCACCAGTTTTTTCATCATTTTGTCAATCAGGTCGGCTGTATTTCTTCCGGTTTTTTTATTGATTTCATTCTCGTATTTCCACAATAATTTCCCTGTTATTCCATCACTTATTTTAATGCCAATTCTACCGTAATTAGAAGCACCAAGAAAATAGTCCATAAAGCTAAACTCAACCGGAACTCCTTTAGAGAGCAGGATATTTAAATCTAAATTCCCACTTATTATGGCATCGACCTCCAGAATTTCAGAAAGTTCTTTAATTGTATAAGTATCTATATTTTTGTAAGTAATGTTTTTTTGGGCGAGTATGGCATTGGTGTTTTTAATATTTTGAAAATCGACTGTGAATTTCTTCTTTTTCTTTCCAAGGCCAAAATAGGTCTCCAGGGCATCCTGTACCGCATAACCTTCTTTTTCTGCTAATATTTTTGATTCCTCCTTGGTAATATTTTCCTCTAAAGCAAGATGGGTAATAAACGGAATAATGGCCAGTACATGATGATCCTTACTTAGGACATCAAACTTACTGCTTTCGTATACATTTTTTTGGGCATTGATCAAAGTGCCACAGGCAAGAAGGGTAATAAAAAGTAATTTTTTCATTCTAAATTAACTAAAAACGCATACTTAATTTCAGGTTGAACACACGGGATGTCATAAAATTGGGAACCGCAAACTCAAGTTTGCTATCCACATCTCTTACCCATGTGTTGGTTATGGAATTTTGATTGTTAAATAAGTTGTAAATCTCAAAACCAATATTTAATTCTTCAAAGCTATATAACCAATGACCTTTTGGGTATTGTTTATTTAATCCTACAAAAATATAGGAAATACCCAGATCTGCACGTTTATAATCTCTTAATCTATTCTGAAAATTATAAGG
>CBDTVT010000012.1:0-30040 GCA_965364275.1 uncultured Eudoraea sp.
TTAAAAACTGGAAATTTAAATACCTAGAAGATGTTGAAACTCCGGCTGAACTTCCCGTTGTTATCAGCGCTGCAAGATCGCAGCAATTCAGATGGAATAAAGGTGGCGCAGAAAACTTCAGAAAAAGCGTTTGGAGTGTTGTTACCGCTAAGAATATTTCATTCAAAACCAAATTTCATGGGGTAATGCACCTGTTAAACAGTTCCATGTTCCTGTTCGTTTTTATTGTAGCCATATTGAGTATCCCAATGCTATATATAAAGAACATGTACGGTCATTTAGGTTGGATATTTGAAGCAACCAGCTTTTTCATATTAAGTACGGTCATATTATTCATATGCTATTGGTTCACCTACAAAAGTATTCAGGGGAGTAGTTTTGATAATTTTGTGGATTATATAAAACTTTTCTTTACATTTTTCTCGGTAGCCTTGGGCTTTTCTTTACACAACACGGTTGCGGTTCTTGAAGGTCATATGGGAAAAAGAAGCGAATTTGTTCGTACCCCAAAATTCAATATTAACAACCTTACAGACAGTTGGAAGGGCAATAAATACCTGGTTAAAAAGATATCTCCCAATATGATTCTTGAGTTCGGCCTGATGATCTATTTCCTTTTTGGAATGTATAGCGCTATTCCGCTAAATGATTTTGGTTTGTTCCCTTTTCATTTTATGTTGTTCCTCGGATTCGGTTTTGTCGCTCTTAAATCGCTGACAGCTAAAGCTTAACTGCTTAATTAATAGCTTAAATCGTAGCGGACTTATAGGGATCTTTAGATTTTTTTATTGGCACATTTGTACGAGGTTTAAGTGCTTGAAAATTATCAATTTTTGTGTACTTTGTAGAGATCAAACTATAAAGACCAATGTCTTCAAGGATTTCTTCCTATTGGAATCTCCACAAATTATCAATTCTCATGGTATTGGCAAGTCTCTTGTTCTATACCAGCTTCGCATATGACCTTGTACGAACAGATTTCATAAAGCTAATCAGCCTTTTCTTTGCCCTTTTTTTTCTCTGTTATAAGCTGATTCAATTTGAAAAGTGGAATTTTAATTTTCTTCTTATTTCAGGTATTCTTTTTCGTTTGATTTTTCTTTTAGTCGAACCAAACTTATCTCAGGATTTCTATAGATTTATCTGGGATGGCGAATTAGTACTCTCCGGTATAAACCCATATTTGCAGACGCCTGATGCTATTATGGAAAATGGCGAGATACTTTTGGCTAATGCTAAGGAATTGCACAATGGCATGGGTTCTTTAAGCGCCAGACATTTTAGTAATTATCCACCTTTAAATCAACTACTGTTCTCTATTTCTGCCTTTTTGGGCGGGAAGAGCATTATGGGATCTTTAATAATCATGAGATCTATTATTATACTGGCCGATATCGGAATCTATTATTTTGGAAAGAAATTACTACGGCACATAAACAGATCACCACATCTTATTTTTTGGTATTTTTTAAATCCCCTGGTAATCATAGAACTTAGCGGTAATCTGCATTTTGAAGGAGTAATGCTATTTTTCTTTATTTGGGGCTTGTGTTTCCTTTCGCTAAATAAGTGGTTGTTTGCGGCCATTGCATTTGCCGGTTCCATTTTGGTGAAACTCGTACCCTTAATGTTCCTCCCTTTGTTTATTACCTATTTTGGATTTAAGAAAAGTATTAAATTTTACATAGTGCTGGGATTAATTATTTTAATAGGTGTTTTACCATTTTACTCATCAGAATTCATTAACAACTACACCGATACCGTTGGCTTGTGGTTTTCTAATTTTGAATTCAATGCCAGCATCTACAATCTTATTAAACAGATAGCTATAAAATTTGAAGCCAAGCCATGGGAATTAATTAAAACCTATGGGAAATTAGTGCCATATATAATGATAGGTTTTGTGTTATTACTTACTTTTTTAAGGGATAATAAAAAGTTATCAGTCCTGATAAGTTCTATGTTCTGGGTGCTCGTACTCTATTACTTCCTGTCCCCGACGGTGCATCCGTGGTATATAATTTTCCTCGTAGGATTGTCCGTTTTTACAGATTACCGTTTCCCTCTGGCCTGGTCATTAGTGATCATTTTAAGTTATTCTGCTTATGAGAATCCCGAATTTAAAGAGAATCTTGGATTTCTGTTTATTGAATATTTCATAGTATTTGGATTTATGGCTTACGAAATATTTAAATTGAAAGGTCAAAATTTGCTAATTCGTAAAAATTAGAGCACAAATTATGATAGTTCAATTTAATTTGTACATTTGATCTGCAATGGAAAACTGCACAAACATATCTTTACCTCTTTGGAATTCTATTCCAGTACGTTCCTTTGTACGTCCACGCCCGTAAGGGTGTATTTCTTTCTTGGAAATAGGTGAGTCCATTTCCGCACTATCAAATCAAATATTTTTTACCATTTAAAAAAAAGCTAGCAATGGAAATATTAATTGCTAACGAATCGCACTTTAAATACGCCAAAATAATTAGTGACACCATTGCTAAATCGGCTAATGTGAGGGGAACCGGTATTGCCCAAAGAACGCCTGAATATATAATAAAACGGCTGGAAAATGGGAATGCTGTCATTGCTTTGGACGGTGATAAATTTGCCGGATTCTGTTATATAGAAGTGTGGGGGCACAAAAAGTTTGTAGCGAATTCGGGGCTTATAGTTCATCCTGATTATAGAAATCAAGGCTTGGCAAAAAATATTAAAAAAACAATTTTTGAACTTTCATTAAAAAAGTTCCCGGAAGCTAAAATTTTTGGTATTACAACCGGTCTTGCCGTAATGAAAATGAATTACGAATTAGGATATAAACCCGTTACATTTTCAGAATTAACTGATGATCCGGCCTTTTGGAAAGGATGCCAAACATGCAAAAATTTTGATGTACTTACCAGGACCGATCATAAAATGTGCCTGTGTACAGGTATGTTATATGACCCCGCACTGGCCGTAGCGAAGAAAGAAAAGCTAAATGATAAGGCTTTTAAAAGGCTTAAAAGAATGAAAGAGCAATTATTTCTTAAAAGAAAGAACAAATGAAAAAATTAGTTTTGGCATATAGTGGTGGACTTGATACTTCTTACTGCGCAAAATATTTATCCAAGGAAGAAGGCTTTGAGGTACATGCGGTAAGTGTCAATACCGGTGGTTTTTCTACAGAAGAAATTGCGCTTATTAAAGAAAAAGCCCTTCAGTTAGGTGCTTCCAGCTATACTTCTATTGATGCCCTGGAACACTTTTATGAAAAGGTGGTAAAGTATCTTATCTATGGTAATGTGTTAAGAAATAATACCTATCCTTTATCTGTAAGTGCCGAAAGAATAGTTCAGGCTATCGAAATTGTGAACCATGCTATAAAAATAGGTGCTGAGTACATAGCTCATGGAAGCACCGGTGCTGGTAATGATCAGGTGAGGTTTGATATGATTTTTCAGATTCTTGCGCCTAATATCAAAATCATTACACCAATTAGAGATAAAAGTTTGTCCAGAGAAGCCGAGATTGAATACCTGCAGGAAAATGGCATTGACTATTCCTGGGAGAAAGCTAAATATTCGATAAACAAAGGCTTATGGGGCACGTCGGTAGGTGGCGACGAAACGCTTACCTCTGACTTACCCTTACCGGAGTCTGCGTTCCCTTCACAATTAATTGCGAAAGAACCAAAAGATATTAAACTGAGCTTTTTTAAGGGCGAATTAGTTTCCATCAATGGTCAAAAGGGTACTCCTGTTCAAAATATAATTGCCCTGGATGCTATAGCCTCCGAATATGCTATAGGAAGAGATATGCATGTTGGTGATACTATCATAGGTATAAAAGGAAGAGTAGGATTTGAAGCTGCAGCATCACTTATCATTATTAAGGCTCATCATTTATTGGAAAAACACACTCTGAGTAAATGGCAGCAATTTCAAAAAGAGCAACTGGGAAATTTTTACGGAATGCTCTTACATGAAGGTAATTATCTGGATGAAGTAATGAGGAACATAGAAGCATTTTTGAGCGATACACAAAGAAATGTATCAGGGGAGGTTTCAGTAAGCTTACACCCTTATCGATTTGAATTGAACGGCATTAATTCTGAGAATGATTTAATGAATGCTTCTTTTGGTAATTACGGAGAAACAAATAAAGCCTGGACAGCAGATGATGCAAAGGGCTTCATTAAAATTCTATCTAATCCGGGAAAAATAGCTAATCAAACAATTCAGAATCATGATTAGAGCAGGCATTATTGGAGGGTCTGGTTATACCGGCGGAGAGCTAATCAGGCTTCTGCAAAATCATCCCAAGGTCACCATAGATTTCGTATACAGCACAACAAAACCAGGTAAAAAAATTAGCGGAACCCATACCGATTTATTAGGCACTTTGGATTTAACTTTTACAGATTCGATCAATTCGGAAGTTGATATCCTTTTCCTATGCCTGGGCCATGGAAATTCTAAAAGTTTTTTAAACAAGCATTCTATTTCTCCCAAAACAAGAATTATTGATTTAAGCACTGATTTCAGATTAAAGCAAGATGCTTCTTTCGGCGTAAAGGAATTTGTGTATGGCCTTCCAGAATTAAACAAATCCTTAATAAGTAATGCCAGATATATTGCCAATCCGGGTTGTTTTGCTACCTGTATTCAATTAGGATTACTCCCGTTGGCCAATGCACAATTACTGAAATCTGATGTACATGTGAATGCGGTTACCGGAAGTACGGGAGCAGGAGTAATGCCATCGGCGACCACACATTTTAGCTGGAGAAATAATAATGCATCCTGGTATAAAGCCTTTACGCACCAGCATCTTGGTGAAATAAATGAAAGTCTCGAATCTCTGCAAGAAGCTGTTGGAGAACTCTATTTTATTCCAAACAGGGGGAACTTTTCCCGTGGTATTCTCAGCACAGCATACACAACGTTTGAAGGCAGTGAGGCGGAGGCCTATGATTTATATCATGAATTCTATAAAGATGCCGTATTTACTATGATTGCAGAAGAACCGGTTCACATAAAACAAGTGGTGAATACGAATAATTGTCATATTCACCTGCATAAGTACAAAGATGTTTTATTAATGACATCTGTAATTGACAATCTGCTTAAAGGGGCCTCCGGACAGGCTATTCAGAACATGAATCTAATGTTTGGTTTTGATGAAACTGAAGGTTTAAATTTAAAAGCAGCTGTATATTAAAAGGAGTGAGAATTATAAAAATAACAAGACCAAAAAAATTGGTAAATATGAAAATAGCCATTATTGGAGCGGGAAATTTAGGCTTATCGATTGCTAAAGGTATTTTACATAGTAATGGAGCTACCACAATGTATCTGACCAAAAGACATACCGATAGTATTAAGAACTATGAAAAATTTGGAAATGTAACTGTCAGTTCAGATAACAGGAAAGCGGTTGAAAAATCTGATATTTTAATATTTGCTGTTCAACCCCGAGATTTTGCAATGATATTGGAAGAAGTTAAGGACCTTCTTACAGATAAACATGTAATAATCTCGACGATAACTGGTTTCAGTATTGAAAATATGGAAGCCATTCTCGGAAAGGACAAGCATATTATTCGTAGTATGCCCAATACGGCCATATCCGTTGGTAAATCTATGACTTGCATCTGCTCCAATACAGCTGGCCAAAAACGTATAGATCTGGCAAAAGCCATTTTTAACAGAATGGGCTATTCCCTGGAAATACCGGAAAATCAAATGCAGGCAGCTACTGTAATATGCGCAAGTGGCATAGCCTTTTGGATGCGACTTATAAGGGCAACTACACAGGGTGCTATTCAGTTAGGTTTCGATGCCAAAGAAGCACAGGAGCTGGCGATGTATACTTGTAATGGAGCCTCCGGCTTGCTTATAGAATCTGGCAATCATCCTGAAGAAGAAATAGATAAGGTAACCACCCCTATGGGTTGTACTATTCAAGGATTAAACGAAATGGAGCATCAGGGTTTAAGTTCTTCGCTTATAAGGGGAATAGTAACTTCCTTTGAGAAAATAAATGAACTCAAAACCAAGAACTAGGCGTTGAGATAAATTAATTATCAACCTTTATAAAAAACAATAAATGGAACTATTTGATGTATACCCACTATATGATGTAACCCCGGTTACAGCTAAGGGTATTGTTGTGACTGATGATAAGGGAGATACATATCTCGATTTCTATGGCGGCCATGCTGTTATCTCCATCGGACATTCTCACCCGCATTACATAGAACGCATTAAAAATCAATTAGATAAAATTGGATTTTACAGTAACTCCGTTAAAAATCCGCTGCAAAGACAACTGGCTAAGAAACTGGGAAAATTATCTAATTGCGAGGATTATAATTTATTTTTGTGTAATTCGGGGGCAGAGGCTAATGAGAACGCCTTAAAATTAGCATCTTTCCATACAAATAAATCCCGGGTAATTGCATTCAAAAATAGTTTTCACGGTAGAACATCTGCCGCCGTTGCCGCAACGGATAATGAAAAGATAAATGCCCCAATAAATAAGCAGCAAAAAGTTACTTTTTTATCATTTGAGGATATTAAAGCCTTTGAAACTGAAATAAAAAAGCAAGATGTTTGTGCTGTTATTCTGGAAGCCATTCAGGGGGTTGGTGGCCTGGACGAGCCATCTGACATGTTCTATCGTGAAATTGCCGCACTTTGTAAAAAATACGGAGTAGTTCTTATAGCTGATGAGGTGCAGTCGGGTTTTGGCCGAAGTGGTTCTTTTTTTGCATTTCAGCAGCATGAAATTAAGCCAGATATTATTACTATAGCTAAAGGCATGGGGAACGGCTTTCCAGTAGGTGGTGTATTAATTCATAAAGACATTCGTGCCTCTTATGGTCTGCTGGGGACAACTTTTGGTGGAAACCATCTTGCCTGCACAGCTGTTTTGGCCGTTTTGGAGGTTCTGGAAAAGGAAAAACTAATTGAAAATGCTGTAAAACTGGGTGAATATTTCAAACAAAAAGCCTCAGAAATACCACAGGTTAGGGAAATTAAAGGCAGAGGGCTTATGTTGGGATTAAAATTTGATTTTGAAGTGGGAGAGCTTCGCAAAAAACTAATTTACGAGCAACATCTTTTCACCGGCGGGGCCAAGGATAAAAACGTTTTACGAATTCTCCCTGCTATGAATATTACAAAAAGCGATATGGACTTATTTTTCGAGAAATTAAAAATAGCATTATCATGAGTGTGATATTGAACATAGATAAACGAAATGCAGTCCTTAAATCCATGATTGAATGGATAAAAAAGGAGGAAAGTGCCCTTTTGGAAGCCAATAAAAAAGATTTGGAAGCTTACTCTGGTGACGATATTGCCATGTATGACCGCCTAAAAGTTGATGACGATAAAATCATTGGGATGATAAAATCCCTAAAGGAATTGGCACAGTTGAATGACCCTTTGAACCTAGAACGGTTTCAATTTGAGCATGAAAACGGTCTGCAAATCAGCAATAGGACAGCTCCTTTTGGCACTGTACTTATTATCTATGAATCGAGACCTGATGTAACCATTGAAGCAGCTGGGATTGCTTTTAAATCGGGCAATAGAATATTATTGAAAGGGGGTAAGGAATCACTGAACAGTAATTTGATCTTGGTAGATTTATGGCACAAAGCTTTAAGAGACAATCAAGTTGATAGCGATTGGGTCAGCTATTTGCAATATGATCGCTCAGAGACGCAGGCTTTTTTAGAAAATCCCACACAAAAAGTGGATTTGATAGTCCCTAGAGGAGGGGAAAAACTAATTGCTTTTGTAAAACAACATGCCACCTGTCCTGTAATCGTTAGTGGAAGAGGTAATAATTTTGTGTACATAGATGCCGAAGCTGATCTACAAATGGCCATTGATATAATCATCAATGCAAAAACCACCAAAATATCAGCCTGTAATGCATTGGATAAGGTACTAATAGCTGCAGATTTGCCCAGAAAACAACAATTTGTCCAAAATCTATTGTTAGAACTTCAGAAAAGTAAGGTTGAGATTTTAACCGATGACGCTTTTTCAGCTCTAGAAGGCACAACTCTTATCAAAGATGAGAGTGTTTGGATTGAAGAGTTTTTAGACTATAAAATAGTGCTGGGTCAAGTTGCTTCTTTAAAGGAAGCCATTAGCAAAATAAACACTTTCGGTGGTGGGCATTCGGCAGCCATCATTACCGCGAATGAAGAAACAGCAGCAACATTCATGAATTCTGTTGATTCAGCGGCAGTATACCATAATGCCTCCACACGATTTACGGATGGAGGCCAATTTGGACTGGGCGGAGAACTCGCAATTAGCACTGATAAGTTACATCAAAGAGGCCCCATTGGTTTACATCATTTAGTAACCAATAAATGGTTTGTAAAGGGCAATGGACAAATTAGATGAATATGCAGATGAAAAGAATATTATTAAAAATAGGTTCCAATACCTTGACCAAGGAAACAAACCAGATTTCACGAGGTAAAATAGAGGACATTGGAAGACAGATTGCAGCCATGAAAGATGAATATGAGTTTATCATCGTCAGTTCTGGGGCCATTGCCGCCGCCAAACAATTTGTGGAATTGGAACATAATGGGGCTGCAATAGATGTGAAACAAGCGTTGGCAGCTATCGGGCAACCGCACTTAATGCGTATTTTTCAGGAGAATTTTAGGGAATTGGGTTTATCAACTTCCCAATGTCTTTTATCCTATTCAGATTTTGACAATTTAGACGCCAAGGCGAATATAAAGAATACCATTAATGTCCTTGTAGCTAATAACTTCATTCCCATCATCAATGAAAATGATACAGTCGCCACCGATGAGATTCAATTTGGTGACAATGATAAGTTGGCAGGATTGACTGCTGCCCTATTGCAAGTAGATCTGTTGATGATCGCTACCAATACTGATGGAGTCTACACAAGAGAATCCATAGAAAATAATAAACCGGAAACGATTACCTCAGTTTCTGGAGTTCAAAAATTGCAGAAAGAAATCAGCGCATCAAAATCAACCCACGGTACAGGTGGAATGCAATCGAAAATTGAAGCCGCTACTATTGCCCGAACAGCAGGGATTGAAACCTGGATAGTAAATGGCCTAAAAGACAATTTTATAGTCGATGCAATTACCGGCAAGAGTAACCATACTAAAATAAAATAATGCAACACTACCTCTCTATAAACGATATTGATTCACTTTCTGACTGGGTTACTGAGGCAAGGGCCTTAAAAAATGATCCTTTACAGTCAAAATCCTTGGGTAAGGATAAAACCATCGGATTGTTGTTCTTCAATAATAGTCTAAGAACCCGATTGAGTACCCAAAAAGCAGCCATAAATCTAGGAATGGAAGTAGTTGTAATGAACTTTGGAAATGAAGGTTGGGCTTTGGAATATGGCGATGACACCATAATGGATCAGGGTACATCGGAACATATTAAAGAAGCTGCCATGGTGGTTTCCCAATACTGTGATGTTATCGGAATACGGGCATTTGCATCATTGACCGATAAAGAAAAGGACGAGGCAGAGGTGGTATTGAATGGATTTAAAAAATATGCCTCCGTTCCAATAGTGAATATGGAAAGCTCTATTGGACACCCATTACAGGCTTTGACCGATGCCATAACATTGGCCGAAAATTCTAACAAGGTCAAACCAAAAGTGGTGCTTTCTTGGGCGCCCCATCCCAAAGCCCTACCCCATGCTGTTGCAAATTCATTTGTTGAAATGATGCAATTGCAAGATGCTGATTTTGTGATTACACATCCTAAAGGGTATGAACTGGATCCTACAATAACGAAAAATTCACAAATCGAATATGATCAAAGTAAAGCGCTTGAAAATGCTGATTTTGTATATGTGAAAAATTGGAGTAGTTATACGGATTATGGTAGGGTTTTGAACCAGGATCAAAATTGGATGATTACCAAAGAAAAACTGGGTGATGCCAAATTTATGCATTGTTTACCGGTACGGAGAAATGTTGTCGTGGAGGATGCCGTTTTGGACAGTGATCAATCATTGGTCATAGAACAGGCCAATAATAGAACTTATGCAGCTCAAATTGTACTGAAAAAGATTTTAGAGCATTTAAAATGAAGCAAAAACTATCCATAGTAAAAATTGGTGGAAATGTCTTGGAAAACGAAATTGAGCTTGAACAGTTTCTATTGAATTTTTCCAAAATGGCAGCGCCTAAAATTCTTGTGCATGGGGGTGGTAAATTGGCAACAAAATTAGCATCCCAAATAGGTATTGAATCGAAAATGACAAATGGTAGACGAATTACTGACGCCAAAAATCTTAAGGTCATTACCATGGTATACGGCGGGCTCACCAACAAGAATATAGTAGCCAAATTACAAGCTTTAGGAACTAATGCCATTGGACTTAGTGGTGCAGATGGCAACGCCATACAGGCCCATAAAAGACCTGTAAAGGAAATTGATTTTGGATTTGTCGGTGATATTGACGGAATTAATTCTGAACTTATTGATACTTTAGTTGGCGCTGATTTGACACCGGTCTTTTGTGCAATTTCGCATGATGGTAAAGGTCAATTATTGAATACCAATGCAGATACCATTGCTTCGGAACTGGCAATAGGGATGAGTCTTAAATATAATACCACCTTATACTATTGCTTTGAAAAGAAAGGAGTTTTATCGAATGTTGAAGATGAGGAATCGGTCATAAAACATATCGATACCCATAGCTATAATGACCTATTGGAACAAAACATCATTGCGGATGGTATGCTTCCGAAAATGGAGAATTGTTTTTATGCCTTGCAACAAAATGTCGATAAAGTTTGTATTGGTGATATTTCCATGTTAGAGACAGGTTCAAATTTATATACAACGATAACCTTATGAAAATGGATCAACAAATGCTCACAGAAAAAGCTATTGAATTATTGCAAAAACTTATCTCCATTCAATCATTTTCCGGGGAAGAACACCATACGGCTGAGGCCATTGAAGCTTGGTTCGAAGCTTTTGATATTCCATTTCAGAGGGAAAACAATAATGTCATTGCCCAGAATAAACATTGGGATGACACTAAGCCAACACTTTTATTGAACTCACACCATGATACCGTGAGGCCTAATAAAGCCTATACTCGGGACCCATTTGATCCACAAATTGAGAATGGGAAATTGTATGGATTAGGAAGCAATGATGCCGGCGGAGCCTTAGTCTCGTTAATTGCAACATTTACCTATTTCTACGATTCAGCAAATTTGACACATAACCTATTAATGGTAGCTTCCGCTGAAGAAGAAAGTACGGGCGGTAAAGGTTTAAATAGCCTTTTAGCCATACTTCCAAAAATTGACGTTGCAATTGTAGGGGAACCAACGCTGATGAATCTGGCCATTGCAGAAAAGGGGCTAGTGGTTTTCGATGCTGTTATAAAAGGCACTCCTTCGCACGCTGCACATTCTAATGATGACAATTCCATTTATAATACTATCGAAGTGTTGGAATGGTTTAAGAATTATACATTTCCTAAAACATCAGACGTCCTGGGTGAAGTTAAATTGACAGTTACCCAAATTAATGCTGGCAGCCAGCATAATGTCGTGCCTGCTAAGGTTAACCTTGTAATTGATGTACGTGTTAATGATAGATACAACAATAAGGAAATAGCTGAAATGTTATCTAGGGAAGCTCCTTGTGAGCTAAAGGCCAGATCATTAAGATTGAACTCATCTTCCATAGACAAGAATCATCCTTTGGTATCTTCAGGGATTGAATTAGGAAGAAGCACTTATGGCTCTCCTACCCTTTCAGACCAAGCGGCACTTAGCTGTCCCTCATTAAAATTAGGCCCCGGTGATAGTACACGTTCACATACTGCCGATGAGTTTATTTATATTAAGGAAATTGAAGAAGGAATTAATCTATACATTAGAATTCTCGATGGGTTTTTAAAATCTAATTAACTTTAAACAACCTTACTCAGGAGAAACCACTAAAAATAATAGCAATGAAACTTTGGGACAAAGGATACAGTACAGATAAAAAAATTGATCATTTTACAGTGGGTAATGATAGGGAATTAGATTTGGTACTTGCTAAGTTTGATATAATAGCCTCGCTGGCACATGCGAAAATGTTGGGTAAAATTGGGTTATTGACAAGTGAGGAAACACTTGAACTGGTGCGGGAACTGGAAAATATAGGCCAGAGCATTGAAGAAGGAAAGTTTATCATTGAAGATACTTTTGAGGATGTTCATTCTAAAATAGAATTTATACTAACCGAAAAACTTGGCGATACAGGAAAAAAAATTCATACTGCCCGTTCAAGGAATGACCAGGTTTTGGTAGCCATGCAATTATATCTAAAGGAAGAATTAACTGAAATAAAATACCAGACTAAAGAACTATTTAAATTGCTAATTGAACTAGCTGAAAAATATAATGAAATTTTATTGCCGGGATATACGCACTTCCAAATTGCTATGCCTTCTTCATTTGGATTGTGGTTTTCAGCCTATGCGGAAAGTCTTATTGATGATCTTTACTTTATAGATTCAGCTTTCAAAATCGCCGATCAAAACCCTCTAGGAAGCGCGGCCGGATACGGAAGTTCTTTTCCTATTGATCGTTCTTATACAACTACGGAAATGGGGTTTGCCGATTTGAAATACAATGTAGTAGCTGCACAAATGGGACGAGGAAAAGTGGAGAAAGCCACTGCTTTTGGCATCTCAGGAATTGCCGGTACTCTTTCTAAGTTGGCAATGGATATTTGTCTCTATATGAGTCAGAATTTCAACTTTATATCGTTTCCGGATGCGCTAACAACAGGCAGCAGTATTATGCCTCATAAAAAAAATCCAGATGTCTTTGAGCTTATCAGGGCAAAATGCAACAGTTTGCAAGGCATCCCTAACCAGATTACTCTTATCACAACCAATTTGCCCAGTGGCTATCACAGGGACCTGCAAATGGTAAAGGCACTAATAATCCCTGCGATTCAGGAAATAAAATCCTGTTTAGAAATGATGACTTTCAGTTTAAAAGATGTTAAGGTAAATTCCAATATTCTGGATGATCCTAAGTACGATTATCTTTTTAGTGTAGATACATTAAATCAACTCGTTCTAAGTGGAATGCCCTTCCGTGATGCCTATAAACAAATAGGTGCTGATATTGAAGCAGGGACTTTTAAACCTAAAAAACAATTAAACCATACTCATGAAGGGAGCCTTGGTAATTTGTGTCTGGATAAGATAAAGGCCAAAATGAAGACATAATTTTCATGTTCGTTATTAAATTAATCAATTTCTGGTTTAGACTTATACACTAATTATTTTATCTTTAGGCATAAGCTTTTACAGATATCATGTTTTGCCTTGTTTATAGATCCATTGCCTCACCAACTTTTAACCAAGTTGATATAAAAGAAATGCTTGAAAAAGCAAGAGTTAATAATTTACGTGATAGCATAACGGGGTGTTTATTGTATTATGAAGGAGAATTTATTCAGTATCTTGAAGGTAATCAAGTAAAGGTTCTTACCCTTTTTGATAAGATCAAAGTAGATAAGCGACATAAGGATGTTACCCTATTAACTTATAGTGTTACAGATTCCCGGGAATTTAAGGATTGGGAAATGGCCTATGCCGATTTCTTTGGCGACAATGACAAGATGAACTATTTCAAGCTATTAATAAGTTCCTATAATGAAAACCCGGATTCAACTACTAATAAGAACCCCTCTTTTAACACTTTCTGGATTGCAGTTAGGGAAAATCTTGGAAAAACATTAGAGTCGCAACCTTAATTTATTGGTTCATCCCTAAATTTATAACTTCTTGCTTGGTTAAATACCTCCAATGTCCCCGGGGAAGGTCCTTTTTAGTTAGTCCTGCAAAAATCACACGGTCCAGTTTTTTTACATCATATTCGAGATGTTCAAAAATACGCCGTACAATCCTGTTTCTACCACTGTGTATCTCTATTCCTACTTCGCGTTTGGGAGAATTGTTTATATAGCTTACTTCATCAACCTTGATTGGACCGTCATCTAAAGTAATTCCTGTCTGTATTTTTTTTAAATCGTCCAAAGTAAGATTTTTGTTCAATTCAACATGATAAATCTTGCGGATACCATGTCTGGGGTGAGTAAGCTTTTTTGCCAGATCCCCGTCATTGGTAAAAAGTAAAAGCCCTGTAGTATTCTTGTCCAGCCGTCCAACTGGTACTAATCTCGATTTTGAAGCCTTGGAAATTAATTCCATTACCGTTCTTCTCCCCCTTTCATCACTTGTAGTTGTGATAAAATTCTTGGGTTTATTTAAAAGCACATATTCTTTCTTTTGTGGATTGAGTAACCGTCCGTCAAACTTAACAATATCAGTAAGTTTAACTTTGTGTCCCATTTCAGTAATGGTTTTTCCGTTAACCGTTACATTTCCTGCTTCTATATATGTATCGGCTTCTCGCCTTGAGCATACTCCTGCATTGGCAACATAGCGATTAAGCCTTATTAAATCAGGGTCTGAAGGAACAGGCTTAGTTTTTTTAGCACCTGATGGAGCACGGGTTTTAGAAAATGTTTTTTTTGTATACTCTCTACTTTTTCCCGGCGTATTACTTTTATCCTTATTTGATTGCGGTCTGCGCATTGTCTAAATTTTGAGCAAAGGTAGTAAAGGGATTTGGATGGTATCTTTTATTTTAGCAATGGTACCCCTTTTGTCTAACCATACCGGGGAAATTTGTGCGAGAGCTAATCATAAATGATTTTGCATTAAAATATTCTGTTTAGAACGAGATCTACATCAATTAATAATATACTAAAAACCCCGGCAACTATTATAAACTTAAGAATATTGTGGAGCCAAACATAATCTCTCTTGGTCTTGGACTTCCAAAGCAAAATCAGGAAAAATATTAAAAAAAGAATACAGGCAATAAAGTAAATATACATATAACCCACATTAAATTTATTGATTAACAAAGAAGCAGGAATCAATGTGAGTAGAATTAAAAAACTAATACCTAACTTAGAATATACCGGGCCATATAAAACGGGAATAGTCTTATAATTTTGAGCCAGGTCCCCTGTAATATTTTCCATATCCTTAATCATTTCACGAGCCAAAATCAGTAGAAATAAGAAAATAGCATGGACAAAAATAACTGTATCAAAATTTCTATAATACACGAAAATTGCAAAGAAAGGGGCAATTATTAATGTGGCTGAGACTAAGTTTCCAACAAAAGGTATTTTTTTTAATTTATGTGAATAAAACCAAATTCCAAATATATAGGCTGAAAAGAATAGTACTGCCCGGAAGGATACGTAACTAGCCAGTAAAACGGCAAGAAAGTTAAAAACAAAATAGGCACTTAGTTTAGTACGTTGATTAACTAATCGGTCCAGCATACTCTTTCGAGGTCTGTTGATAAGGTCTTTCTCCGAGTCATAAAAACTATTAATGATATAGCCTCCGGATATTACAAGAGCTGATGCCAATACCAGCACAAATAAATTTGGGTCAAATACCACTTGACGTAAAGGAAGGTCCGGAGCAAGTATATATATGGAAGCCAGATACTGGGCCAGAGTTATCATAAGGACATTATACCCTCTTATGATGGAAAACAGACTCAGGCCTTTTAATAGCAGGAGTTTGTTTTTTCTACTAAGCATTTTTAGGGTCTTAGAAGTTGTATACTACTTCTAAATGATGATCTTTTAACGCAGTTCTTGCTTTTGCCAAATCCTGAGTGAATCCTAAAATATAGCCGCCCCCTCCTGATCCGCATAATTTCAAGTAGTAATCATTAGTTTCTATACCGCGCTCCCAAAGTTTATGAAACTCTTTGGGGATCATAGGTTTAAAATGGTCCAAAACCACGTGCGAAAGTTGCTTCAGATTCCCAAAAAGCGATTTCACATTACCACTCACAAAATCCTCAACACAGGCATCGGTATGTTTAATAAACTGATCTTTTAAAACCTTACGGAAGCCTTCATGTTTCATCTTATCCATAAAAATTTGCACCATCGGTGCTGTTTCTCCGGTGATTCCGCTATCCAATAAAAAGACCGCACCTTTCCCATTCAAATTTTGGGATGGTATACTCGTAGATTCTATATTCTCTTGTGAATTAATTAGAATAGGTAAGCTGAGATAACTATTTAAAGGATCCAGACCAGAAGATTTACCATGGAAAAATGATTCCATTTTACCGAAAATCATTTTGAGTTTTAGTAATTTTTCCCGGGTCAGATTTTCTAGTACAGTGATTTTTTCAATAGAATATTTGTCATAAATTGCAGCCACCAAAGCACCACTACTTCCAATACCGTAACCCTGGGGAATAGAGCTGTCAAAATACATCCCGGCATCTACATCAGCCTTTAAGGCCTCCAAATCAAAAGATAATAACTTTGGTTCCTGACCTTGTAAATCAGTTAAATAAAGAAAATATTTTTTTAGGCTTTCATTCGACTTTTTGGCCGTTTCAGACAGATTCTCTTCTTTCTTAAGGGCTCCCTTAAAGAAATTGTAAGGAATAGAAAGTCCTTTGGAATCCTTGATGATTCCGTATTCACCAAAAAGTAAAATTTTTGAATAAAAAAGAGGTCCTTTCATCTAAATTCAATTAAGTATGGCTCTAAGATAGGGTGCTTTAACATTAATAATGGCTAAAATTACATTTTTTTGGCCCCAAATCCAATTCGGTCGCAAATATACTGCCCATTTTCACAATACGCAATTAGCTCCTCTTTAATAAATTTATTGACCTCATCTTTTTCATTATTAGGGTAAAGTAGATGTACATTGGCTCCGGCATCTAAGGTAAAACATAGATGATTTTGTCTAGCCCTCCTAAACTCCCAAATTTTCTCAATAATGTTCAGCGTATTAGGTTTCATAAGGATAAAATACGGAATACTGCTCATCATCATGGCATGCAAAGTGAGTGCTTCACTCTCAACTACTTCTATAAAATCATCCAGATTGCCTTCGGCAAATATTGAACGTAAGCGTATTAGATTGTCATGGGCCTGAGCAAATCGATTTTGAGCGAATGGATGGTTGTGCATAAGGTCATGGCCAACTGTACTACTAACACTTTTCTGCCCCTTATGTACCAGCAGAATAGTATCCTGATAACTTTTAAACACCTCGTCTACAGGATAAGGATAGGGTATTCCATATAGATTTGTGCTCCCAATTATTTCGTTGTGCTCCCCCCATTGAACAAGATTACCCTTAATACTTCTACAAGCACTACCTGATCCCAATCGCGCTAAAAAAGATGCTTTTTTATAGAAAAAATCCGGATCCATCCCGGAATCCATTTGCTTTTCTATATCCATCAGGCATAAAGCTAAAGCGGCCATGCCACTAGCGGAAGAGGCAATGCCACTGCTATGTGGAAAGGTGTTGGAAGTGTTAATTGAGAAATGATAATTTCTAAGAAAAGGAATATACTTTTCAATCCGTTCAAAAAATGTTGCAATCTTGGGTTTAAAATCTTCCCTGGATTCTCCTTCAAAAAGTAAATCAAATGAAAATTCCTTATTTACTTTATCAAGCTTAGTAAAGGCCACAGAGGTTATAGTTCTACACTTATCCAGTGTAAAACTTACTGAGGCATTGGCCGGTATTTGATTTTGCTTCTTACCCCAGTACTTAACTAATGCAATATTACTTGGGGCTTTCCACTGTACCCTACCTTGTTCCTTTTCATACTTGTAGGATGAAGGAATAAAGTCGTTTTCGATCATGCACATAACAATTTATGCAAAGATAGTTTTTAACCGCCTTTACAATAGACACTATTAAAATAAATTACTATTTTAGATAACTTACATCAACTAATTTTGAAAAAGAAGCTAACCTATATTGCCATTTCAGTCTCCATATGTCTTATCATAGGTTTTTTATCCGGGTTTGCAACTCAGTCTTCAGTAAATGATTGGTACCTAACACTGAATAAACCTAGTTTTAATCCTCCAAATTGGATTTTTGGCCCGGTTTGGACAGTGCTTTATATTCTAATGGGGATAGCCGCCGGTCTTGTATGGGCAAAAGGATTTTATCATATTTGGGTGAAAACGGCATTGTACAATTTTGGGTTTCAGTTATTATTTAACGCCCTCTGGAGTGTTGTTTTTTTCGGATTTAAAAACCCCTTCTGGGCACTTTTGGTAATTCTGTTTCTCCTTGCCTTAATTTTACTAACCATCAAATGGTTCAATGTGGTGAGCAGAACTGCAGCATATCTTCTCATTCCTTATTTTCTCTGGGTTTGCTTTGCCACGATCTTAAATTATAAAATTTGGGAAATGAACTAGCTTTTGCCTGGTTTCAGTAATTTTAAACCTGTTTTATAGTTTCATGAAGTAGACTTAATCTGAAGTTTGCCAATTATGAAGTAATAAATAAATCAATTACATTTATTACCTTTCATTTATAATTCTATAAAATCCACACTTCTAATAGTATGCAAACCTATATCCTTGCTTTTGATCAAGGCACTACAAGCTGTAGAGCAGTAATTTTTGATAAAAAAGGAAATATAATTTCCACTTCGCAGAGAGAATTTACACAATATTTTCCCAAACCAGGCTGGGTGGAGCATGATGCAATGGAAATTTGGTCTACACAGGTGTCTATCGCTACAGAAACCGTTACTAAAAAAGGATTAGAAGCAAAGAATATAACCGCAATAGGGATCACAAATCAACGTGAAACCGTTGTTGTTTGGGATAAAAAAACAGGAAAACCCGTTTATAATGCCATCGTCTGGCAAGACAAAAGAACTGCGGAATATTGCGACCTTTTGAAAAGTGAAGGAAAATCTCAATGGATACGCGAAAAAACGGGTCTCGTAATTGATGCTTATTTCTCTGCCACAAAAGTCAAATGGATATTAGATAATGTTGAAGGAGTAAGGGAAAGAGCCGAGGCTGGCGATTTAATCATGGGAACAATAGATGCCTGGCTCATTTGGAATATGACTAAAGGTGAATTACATGTGACTGATGTAACCAATGCCTGCAGAACACTTTTATTTAATATCAACACTCTGGAATGGGACGATGAGCTTTTAGAATTATTTACTATTCCCAGAAGCATGTTGCCCAAAGTAAAACAGTCCAGTGAGGTTTACGGACATACAGCTCCGGGATTGTTTGCAACCAGAATTCCAATTTCCGGAATAGCCGGGGATCAACAGGCTGCATTATTTGGGCAAATGTGCACAAAACCGGGAATGGTAAAAAATACTTATGGTACCGGATGTTTTATGTTAATGAATATTGGCGATAAACCAATAGTATCTAAAAACAATCTTCTTACTTCGGTAGCCTGGCAAATAAATGGTAAAGCGGAGTACGTCTTTGAAGGAAGTATATTTATTGCCGGGGCTGTAGTACAATGGCTTAGGGATAGTCTTAAAATCATTAAAACTTCTAAAGAAGTGGAACAACTGGCGGGCTCTGTGGAGGATTCCGGTGGGGTATATTTTATCCCTGCTTTTGCAGGTTTGGGAGCTCCACATTGGAATCAACATGCACAGGGCACCATATTTGGTCTGACCCGCGGAAGTACAGATGCGCATATTGCCAGAGCTGCCTTGGAATCTATTGCCTTCCAAACTATGGATATTTTAAAGGCTATGGAAGCAGATTCAGGGATATCAATTAAGGAGTTACGGGTAGATGGAGGTGCAACAGTCAACAATTTACTTATGCAATTTCAGGCAGATGTATTAAATACAGTAACTGTAAGGCCTAAAATAATAGAAACTACGGTGATGGGAGCTGCATTCCTCGCTGGACTGGCAGTAGGTTACTGGGATAATCTGGAAGAAATTCAGGAGATTTGGCAAACCGATGTACATTTTAACCCAACAACAGACCGAGTTTCAATAAACAAACAGATTGATGGCTGGTATAAAGCCATTGAAGCTTTAGAATTTTGGGCAAAATAGGTAAAAACTAATATTATATATGACACCATTTATCGCTGAAATAATAGGCACATTTTTGTTAGTCCTCCTTGGGTGCGGAGTCACCGCCAATGTAGTGCTAAAAGATACTAAAGGACACAATAGCGGATGGATTGTAATTGCAACTGGTTGGGCATTAGCGGTTTATGTGGCTGTAGTTGTTGCGGCTCCGTATAGCGGAGCGCATATAAATCCGGCAGTTAGCATAGGTTTGGCCGCTGCCGGAGAGTTTCCCTGGGAACTGGTCCCCTCCTACTTGCTGGCTCAATTTCTGGGAGCTATGCTGGGTGCTGCATTAGTATGGCTGATTTACATAGACCATTTTGACCGAACTGAGGACCAAGGTTTAAAACTTGCAGTGCTTAGTACCAGTCCGGCTATCAAAAACACTTTCGCAAACCTGCTGACAGAAATTTCGGGAACATTTGTTCTGGTCTTTGCGGTTCTCTTTTTTACGGACGCCACTATTGTGGAGTCAGACACTGTAATTGGTTTGGGTTCTCTGGGGGCCATTCCCGTTGCCTTTGTCGTTTGGGGGATTGGACTATCTCTGGGTGGTACTACAGGTTATGCAATTAACCCGGCAAGGGATCTGGGGCCAAGAATTATGCACGCCCTCTTGCCTATAAAAAATAAAGGTATAAACGACTGGTCCTATTCATGGATTCCGGTGATTGGACCCATATTGGGTGGAGTTCTTGCGGCTTTTCTTTACCTGGCATTTCCGCTAGTTTAATTAACGCCTTCTACAAAGACTTCGCAATTGCCTGAGCAGCAATATAAGCCCCGGTCCATGCATTTTGAAAATTAAAGCCCCCGGTAACCGCATCTATATTTAATACCTCACCTGCAAAATACAAGCCAGGGAGTATTTTACTCTCAAATGTTTTAAAATTTACCTCTTTCAGATCCACACCACCGGCAGTTACAAATTCTTCTTTAAAGGTACTCTTACCTTCTACATTGAATTCTGAAGCAGTTATAAATTGCCCGAGTCTGTCTAGCTGCTTCCTGGAAACATCAGCCCATTTTAAATCCTTGGCTATATCGGATGCAACTACCAATTTGCCCCATAATCTTGCCGGGATATCAATAGCCTTCGTTTTATAAATTGTCTTCTTAGGATCGATCTGTTTTATCTCATTAAAAAGAGATAAAAGTCCCTGTTTATGATAATCGGGCATCCAATTTATCCTCACCCTAAACTTGTAATCGAATTCATTCAATAATCTTGCAGCCCTGGCCGAGAGTTTTAAGACAACCGGGCCACTCAGACCCCAATGGGTAATAAGTACAGGGCCTTCTGAAATCAAATTTAAAGCACCACTTTTTCTGCTTTTAAATTTGGCATTGATCTCTCTTCCCATCATCTGCCTGGGTAAAATTTCAATCCTGGCATCTGTACTCAGCCCGGGTATTCCCGAAATTCTACTATCATTAATATTAAATGTAAATAAAGAAGGTACAGGAGTCACAATTTTATGTCCTAGTTGTTCTAACAAATTCCATATTTTAGTACTACTCCCGGTTGCAAGTACAACTCTTTTTGCCTGATAAACCTTTTTAACTGATTGTACTTGCCATATGGTTTCTTTAGCCAATTTTATATCTTTTAGTGACAGTATATTTATAACTGAGCTACTCTTGAGGAGCGTAATACCGTATTTCTGGATTTCACCAAGAAAACAGTCAATAATGGTCTGGGAGGAGTTACTTGCAGGGAACATTCTCCCATCGGATTCTGTTTTTATGTGTATTCCGCGTTTCTCAAAAAACTGTACGGTATCAGCTGTAGAATAAATGTGAAACGGACCAAGAAGTTCTTTTTCTCCCCTGGGGTAGTTTTTTACCAATGAAGAAGGTTCAAATTCGGCATGGGTAACATTACAACGGCCGCCACCTGATACCTTAACTTTGGACAGTACTTCTTTTCCACGCTCCAGAATCGCTATTTTTAATTTAGGATTTGCTTCTGCAATATGAATAGCGCAATAAAACCCTGCAGCACCTCCGCCTATTACAATAACATCAAACATTAGTTGACCAGCTCTGGATAATTAGTGAAAATACCATCAACACCCAATTTTCTCATATTTGAAATTTGCTCCGTATCATTTACAGTCCAGGTAAAAATTTTAAAACCCTGACTTTTAATTTCCGAAACATTTTCCTTGGTTAAACTGAGGTAATTGGGGTTTATAGCTAAGGCGTTTAGATCATTGGCCATGGTAATGGCATCCAAAGGATTGTCCTCTGTTAGAACTGCAATTTCTATATCCTTATTAATACGACGCATGTTTTCTAACTCCTCCCAATTAAAACTGGAGATCAGAAAATCATCCAATGCCCAGCCTTCGTTCTCCATATAAGTATTAATAATGTGAATTACCCCTTCAGATGTGTCGGGTCCTTTTAGTTCAATATTCAAGGGCACTTTATGATTTATTACATCTAAAACTTCGCTTAATAGAGGGATTTTATGATTCCCCACAACGGTCAACTTTTTAAGTGCTTCTAAATCCAAACTTTCAATTTCACCGCTGCCATTTGTTAATCGGTCAATTTTCTCATCATGAAACACGACTATTTCACCGCTTGTTATTTTAAAAACATCTATTTCTATCATATCCACATTCAGGTCAAGTGCTTTCTGAATAGAGGCTATGGTATTTTCTGTTTCGTGTCCCATTGCTCCCCTATGGCCTATAGTTAATATAGTATTACTTTTCTCTCCGCAATTAATAAAAAAAAGTATAAGTATAACTGGTATAAATCTTCTCATCAAATTGAGCATTTAGTTGTTCAAAAGTACAACATGATCTGAAGAATAATCTAAATATGTTCGCCTATTAAAAATAGAGCGAATTAACTCAATAACGATATATCCCTTATCGTATTGATTAAACATTTTAATAAGTTATTGATGATATGCCGGCTTTGGCCTATGGCTTACCTAATTCTAATAATTTAATCGGAAAGTTTAAAGATAAAAGATTCTAACGGATCAATCTCCACAGTTAATCTACCTATTCCATCAGCAACAATTAGCTCTTTATTTGTTTTACCATAAAGGGCGTCCGTCATCTTAAAAGAACCTTCTTTCAAGTCCCATTCCCCAATTATTTCCTGTGGGATTTTTAGTTCAAAAGAATAAGACTCCTCTGAATCAAAATTAGCAATGACGACAAGCTTCTCATTTTGAGACCATCGCGCATATGAAAGCACTTTGTGGTTGTAATTTTCAGTATGATCCTTATTGTAATAATGTATATCGGCATACTTACCCATTAATGCCTCACTACCAATTGTAAAATTGAGTAACCGTTTGTAAAAGTCTCGTAGTGCCCTTTCTTCAGTCAGTAATTGACCTCCATCAAACTTTTTATTATTTAACCACCTCTGATGATGAGGAACTCCAATATAATCGAATATGGATGTCCGGGTGGGACTGCCAAAACCCGCATGCTCTCTTCCTGGTTCCCCTACTTCCTGACCAAAATAGATCATAGTTGGTGAAGTACTTATAGTGGCAGATACTACCATAGCAGGTTTGCCCTTTTCCGCACTACCTGCAAAATCGGGACTTGCAATTCTTTGTTCATCGTGATTTTCAAGAAAATGCAACATCTGATGTTCAATATCCTGCATTCCTTTTTGTACTACGGGTATATGGTCTGTCCATCCATGACCCTGCATAATGTGCTTAAGGCTATCGTAGAATTCGACCTTATCGTATAAGTAATCCATTTTGCCTTTACGAATATAAGTACGGTATAAATCTGGATTATAAACCTCAGCCAATAGAAAAGCATCCGGATTTTTCATTTTAATATTGGAGTTCATATAACTCCAGAATTCAACAGGTACCATTTCAGCCATATCGTAACGAAATCCATCCACCCCTAAATCCAACCAATACAAGGCAATATCTTTAAATTTTATCCATGAATCAGGGATGTCCTTATCAGACCAATAAGCATGATGAGCTTTATAATCCTTTTGAGTAAATTCATCAGGTAAGGTTTCAAAATCATACGATCCATCCGGCCGAACCCCATAATTAATTTTCACAGTTTCATACCAATCGTTAATGTCCGGTTGAGCCAGTCGTGAACCATTCCCCGTCCATTTTGCCGGATTCTCATCAAATTTACCATCTGCCAAAGGGTGTTTTTCACCTCCCAGAGGTAAGTAACCGTTTTGCCATTCCGGTACTTTGAAGGATTCTTCCAATATATAATAATAATTGTTATCCTTTTGGTATTCCTTTGTAGTATCGTCCTTTGCCCCAAATGGTTCTTTCCCCTTTGGTGTTGACCCACCTTCATATTTTCGCGCAACATGGTTTGGAACTATGTCTATTAATAGTTTTAACCCGGCTTTGTGTGTTCGTTCTATCAAAGATTTAAACTCCTCCAATCTATTAATGGGGTCATCTGCCAGGTCAGGATTAACGTTGTAATAATCTTTAACTGCATAGGGAGATCCCGCTCTGCCTTTCACGACATCCGGGTCATCATTAGAAATATTGTATGCTGTATAATCTGTCACCACTGCATGATGGGGTACCCCTGTATACCATATATGAGTAATACCAAGATCTTTAATCTCCATTAAAGCCTTATCTGTAAAATCAGAAAATTTACCAGCCCCATTTTCCTGGATAGTCCCCCAGGGCTTATTTGTGGTGTTTGTATTTCCAAATAACCGTGGAAATACCTGATAAACTACTTTTTTATTTGATTGATTTAAGCTCTTCATTTTTTTAATATTTGTCCGTTCTTTTTCCTCAGTACAACCTAATATGATCACAAAGCAACTTAATATAACCAATACGATCCTTTGCATGCTAATTAGATTTTATGCTGAATATTAGTACTCCGTTATCTTTTAATTGCAAATCGTTTTTCAAAATAACTTCTTCTGAGGTAAGTATATCTTTAAATCTATTACCAATAAGATTCATTTCATTAAAACGCTCCAGGTTTAACGTATATGGTTTCTCGTTTTTATTTAGTATCAGCATTACTTTTTCATGTTTATTCTGCCTAAAAATGACATAAACCCCATCCTTTGGAGCAAAATGAATGGTTTTGCCCGTATGAATTGCCGTACTTCCTTTTCGATAGTTCAGTAATTTTCTCGTAAACTCCTGCATCTCTTTCTGTTTCCTTGTAAGTCCCTCATCCGTAAAAGCGTTAATACTGTCGTTTTCCCATCCCCCCGGAAAGTCAGAGCGGAGAAGACCATGGTCTCCCGGATTATCGCTATTATTTAGTAAAACTTCAGTGCCATAGTAAATTTGAGGTATTCGGGGAGCGAAGATTATAAATGCCAGTGCCATTTTGGTTTTATCAAAATCTTCATTCAACTGTGTAAAAAGACGATCCATGTCATGATTATCTCCAAAAAATAAAATCGAAGAAGGGTCGTGATATGCAAAATCATTTGCAAGTCCTTCATACAATTTTACCAATCCGGAATCCCAATTCTCTTCCTCATTAAGTGCTTCAATTAATGTACGCTGTAATGGAAAATCCATTGTTGTTTTTAGGTTAGATTCGTAACCATCTGAATTGGTTACCCCCTGTTGCCAATAGCGAACCAAAAGCGGGTTATAAGTCCATTCCTCTCCGACAATATTAAATTTTGGATATTCGTGCATAATACTACCAGCCCATCTGGACATAAATTCCTTATCGGGATAAGGATAAGTATCCTGCCTGATCCCTCCAAGTTTCAAAGTCTCTATCCACCAAATACTATTCTGAATAATATAATTGGCCATAAAAGGATTATTTTGGTTTAAATCCGGCATTGAGGGTACAAACCATCCATCATTCATCAGATCTTTATCTGCTTTCGAAGCATAAAGATCCTGATTTACTGTACGTCGGTGGTTAGTAACCTGCACTTCTGCTCCTTCCTCATAATCTGATTGAAAGTTTACCCAATCTTGAAACGGTAAATCTGACATCCACCAATGATTAGCTCCGCAATGATTGGCGACCTGGTCCATGATTAATTTTATTCCATTTTCCGTTGCTTTCGTTGAGAGCATAATGTAGTCCTCCAGATTTCCAAAACGCGGATCCACCTTGTAAAAATCTGTCATTGCATAGCCATGGTAAGAAGACTGCGGCATATCGTTAATCAATAAAGGGGTTGGCCATATGGCAGTAAACCCCATGGAAGCTATATAGTCTAAATGATTAATAATTCCTTGAATATCTCCTCCATGACGAGCATAGTCATCTTTCCTGTTAATCTTTTTTTCAAGAAGTCCCGGGACAATATTTATTTCAGGATCACCATTGGCAAAACGATCGGGAGTAATTAAATAGATTACATCTGAAGAATCAAAACCCAAAAATTCCTCAGATAGTCTTTCCCTTTTATTCAAAGGATATGAATAGGAGATTTCATTTCCACCTTCAGTGGTCAGCAAAATTTCCATTAGACCGGGCGAAGTATCTGCAGCAATCGTAAGGTCCAGGAATAAATAATTGGGGCTTTCAGCCCTATGGAAGGCTTCAAGACTAACTCCCTTGTATAGAATTGATGGGGTAGTTGCTGCAATTCCTCTACCATTTAACATCAGCTGTAATCTGGCATTCTTAAACCCCAGCCACCAATTAGGAGGCTCAACCCTATCTATCTGAGCAGATGAAAAAGATACCATTAAAAAGAGCATACCAGTTAAAACAATAGATTTTACTAACCATCCAATTTTCATCATGGGCTAATTTCTTGCCATATACAATCTGAGTAAAATGATTCATTAAGGTAAAAAATGATCAAACCTGATCTTTTAGGCATTTAGTTCAATAGTTTCCTGAGATGGTTTTAAAAGAACCCTTTTGTCATTTACCCGTATAGTCATCTCAGCAGTCCCGTCGTATTCAAAACTAGTCTGATGTTCTGTGACATTAACCTTAATAATACGATTTCTGAAATTTACTTTAAATGAATACGATTTCCATTGTTTTGGAATTTTAGGCGCAAAAGACAGTTTATCATCTTTCATTCGCATACCTCCAAACCCCTCTACGATACTCATCCATGTTCCGGCCATTGAAGTGATATGTAAACCTTCTTCAACCTCTTTGTTATAATCATCCAGATCCAGTCTTGAAGTACGTAAATAAAACTGGTATGCCTGCTCCATCCTGCCTAATTTTGCAGCATGAATGCTATGTACGCAAGGCGACAAGGACGATTCATGGACCGTAAACGGTTCATAAAAATCGAAATGCCTTTCAAGTTCTTCACTACTAAAATGATCTTCAAATAAATAAAATCCTTGTAAGGTATCTGCTTGTTTTATATAAGGTGAACGTAAAATCCTGTCCCAACTCCATTTTTGATTAATTGGTCTTTGGGAAACATCCAGATCTTCGACTGTGATAAGTTCTTTGTCCAGGAATCCATCTTGTTGAAGGTAAATTTGCAATTCGTCTGAAAAGGGAAAATGCAAATTTTGTGAAATCTCTTCCCACTTATCGGTCTCTGTTTCCGTGAGTGAAGTGCGTCCAATGATCCTGGTATAGTCTTCTTTATAACCGTCTTTTACCTTTTGCAGCTGTTCCAGTGTATATTCCATACACCATTTTGCAAGGTAATTGGTATACCAATTATTATTGACGTTGTTTTCGTATTCGTTGGGCCCTGTCACCCCGAGTATTACAAACTTGTTTTTGTCTTTGGAAAATGTAGCCCTTTGACCCCAGAAACGAGAAATACCTATTAATACTTCGAGACCCATTTCAGGAATATATGAATAGTCTCCTGTAAATCTGTAATAGTTGTATATAGCAAATGCAATGGCTCCATTACGGTGTATTTCTTCAAAAGTAATCTCCCATTCATTATGGCATTCTTCCCCGTTCATTGTTACCATAGGGTATAAGGCTGCTCCATTAACAAAACCTAATTTCTGGGCATTCTCAATGGCCTTTTCCAGGTGATTATATCTATACTGTAGCAGATTCCTGGCAACGAGGTGATCTTTGGTTGCCATATAAAAAGGAATACAATAGGCTTCAGTATCCCAATAGGTACTGCCTCCATACTTTTCTCCGGTAAATCCTTTTGGGCCGATATTGAGTCTGGAATCCGTACCCAAATAAGTTTGATTTAAGTGAAATATATTAAATCTAATGCCCTGCTGAGCTTTTACATCACCCTGAATGCTTATATCACTCATCTCCCAAATTTTGGCCCAGGTGGATATTTGTTTATCCAATAATTTATCGAACCCAATAGAAGTAGCAGATTTAAGGGTCTTTTTTGCGGCATTCACCAATTCATCTGGCTTGTGATCTCTGGAAACTGTATAACCCCCATATTTATAAAAAGTGACTTCTTCACCCTGTTTTGCCTTATGAATATATTCATGTCCAACCCATAATTCTTTGATTTCTTCGGAAACATCAACAGGTATTTCAGTACCATTAGCAGTCAATTGGCATTCCATAAAAGTGCATATCTCAAAATGAGTTTTCATGGTATGAGCTTCTATAAAGGCCTGTTTTCCTTCTGAATTCACTTTAGTAACGTTCCAGAATTTATCGTCCCAATTGCTATCCTCATTGGTAATAGCATTATCCAAATATGGAACAAAGCGAATAGACGCATTTCTATCTACGGGTGTAATTTTATACCTTATGGCCCCTACTTCATCAATATCCAGGCTCAAAAACCGAACTACTTCAACATCAACCTTAATAGAATTGGGTAAAGTAGCAGTGAAGTTTCTTTTATACCAACCCTCCTTCATATTGAGTTCTCGCCTGAAGCCGCTAATATTAGTGCAAGTATTAAGATCTAAAGGTTCATCATCAACAAACACGTTGATCCCAATCCAGTTAGGTGCATTTAAGACTTTGGCAAAATATTCCGGGTAACCATTCTTCCACCAACCTACCCTTGTTTTATCCGGATAGTACACTCCGGCAATATAGCTCCCCTGGAAAGTGGGACCAGAGTACTGTTCTTCAAAATTTGCACGCTGCCCCATGGCACCATTTCCAATACTAAAGAGGCTCTCAGAAGATTTTACGTTCTCCTTATTAAATCCTTCTTCAATTATTGACCATTCGTCTGCTATGATATATTCTTTATTCATATTCTAATGCGTTAAAATCTTTATCTAAGAATTGATTAAAATAGGCAAATAAGTATAATTTGCAGGATAAATACCTTAATTTTTACTCTTTAGTAATAAAATTAGATCATTTAAAAATCCAAGATCTATTTCAGTGAAGTTATTAAAACCGTGGTCGGCATCAGACAAAATTTTCACATCTCCTATTCCTATACTCTCCATGCCAGCTGTATTAGCAGCCTCGATCCCGGCTAATGCATCTTCAAAAACCACACAATTTTTGGGTTCTACGCCTAATTTTTTTGCTGCTATCAAAAAAACCTCTGGATCCGGTTTAGCTTTGCTTACCTGAGTACCATCTACAATAGCATCAAAATAGGGCATTAACGCAACCTTTTTCAAAATTGAAACCGCATTTTTACTTGCAGAACCAAGTGCCATTGGAATTCCTTTCTCTTTAAGGTATCCCAAAACTTTGGTCACATCGGGAAGTATTTCACTTTCATCCATATTGGAAATATATTTCAGATAGTCCTCGTTTTTATCCTGCAACCATGTTTCGAACTGTTCTTTAGAAACAGAAATATTTCCCATTTCCAATAAAAGTTCTAGACATCTTTTACGGCTAACCCCTTTGAATTTCTCATTGTCCTTTTCGGTAAAATTAATACCCAGTTCATCGGCCAGATTTTTCCAGGCCAGATAATGGTATTTCGCAGTATCAACAATCACTCCGTCTAAATCGAATATGAATCCGGTTTTCTTCATTTTACTATATGTGTATAATTAGTTAATTGTTGATTCTCTTTCAATCAGCGTTGCTTCTATAACTTCAGTCCTAAAAGTTTCTTCTTCTATTTCCTTTTCATCATCTCTTTCTATTTTCTCAATAAGCATTCTGGCAGCAATTTCACCCATTC
>CBDTVT010000013.1:0-29977 GCA_965364275.1 uncultured Eudoraea sp.
TATTTCACAATTTGAACCTCTGATAGTGTTAAAAAGATCTTACCCGTTTTAGATCCTTCCTGCTTAATAACGTTCCGATCAACTTCAGTTTCCTTACCCAGGAAACGTAAAGGTATTTTTACACTATTAACAGCAAATTGCACCTCTATAGCTACCGGAAGAGCATCCATATAGTTTTGATAGCCTAAATAGATAGTAAAAACTCCTTCTGTTTTAGTGCTTATCTCTGATTTCATAATTCTTTTTGCTCCGACATCCATAAAAAGAGTCGCTATGGCAAAGTTAGATTTTGAGGAGGTGGGAATTATATTAATAACCTTACATAAGACACCTTTATGATGCTCTTCTCCCCTGTTTACGGTAATAAATGGATGTCTAAAGATTTCATTTAAGGTAAGATCCAACCCTCGTTTAGGAAGCATAATAAAATCGTCTGACGTAACTTTAGTAGATTCTCCCTGTTTATACCGGACTTTTCCATATTTAGTTGGCATGTTAATAAAACTGATGTCGACATCCAATTCTATATTGGCATTAAAAGACTTTATAGAATCCATGCGCTTTTTTATTTGAAGGAGATCATTATCAATCTCCTGCCCGTTAATAAGGTTCAGACTTATAAAAAATATGAATACAAAACTTAATCTTTTCATACCTGAATGTCCCTTCTTTTAAAAATAATTATCCCGATTATCATAGTAATCAAGGTATAACCGAATAACATGAAATTTTTAAAGTATATCGTAGAATACGGTATCTTATAATAGAAAAAATACTGCCAGCTATCTGTCAATTTGGAAAAAAACAGTTCATTAAGGAATTCATTTTGAAAGTCGATCTTTAACAGCAGATTGCTGCATATTAAAAAAATAGCCGAAACGATCCAGGTCTTTGTGGCATCTTTTAATATAACCGCCAGTGTTAAACTTACTACCGAAAAGAAAATCATAGAATTGGCTCCGGAAACAAAGGCGTATATAAGTCTGTAAAAAGCTTCCTCCGATTCAAAAAAATTCAATCCATCCAAATACACAACTAAATCCCCTCTGCCAAAAATCCAGTAAGAGACTAAAAAAGTGCTAACCGCCAAAAGGAGCACAATTAATAGCGTAAATACTATTGAAACGACATATTTACTTAAGATAAAATTTAATTTACCTACCGGCTGAAGCATAACTGTTTCAAGTGTCCTGTCCTTATATTCAGAGGTAAGAAATCCTGAAATAATTATCATTAGTATTAAAGGGATATGAAACCACAACGAATTCAGGATCAGATAAATAATTAAGTTCCCATTTAGAAGATTGCCTTTGAACTCAAAAGAATCCTTCAGGTTAGCTAATAAAAGATCAATTATTCCTGCACCCTGATAATAGGCACTCACAATTACAAATCCTTCTATAATAAGTATGGCAGCCAAAGCATAAAGCGTTTTACTCTGCTTGCGGATTTTATATATTTCTGAGCGTATTAAGGATATCATATTTTTTCCCCGCCAAATAAGGCTTTTAAATCTGTTTGCGGAATGCAGGCTGTTACTTCCTGCCCCTCTTCTATTAATTTTTGTAGAATCTCAGAAATGCTTATCGTTTTAGGAGATACAAAAGCTGATTTATTTGAAAATATAGCATTGATACTTTTCAAAACTTCAGACATTTCTAAATTATTTCCCACAATTTTGTAAGTGGTAACACTTTTATTAAGCAATTCTGCTGAAGGCCCCTTTTTTATTATTTCTCCCTCGTTAAGAACATAAAGAGTGTCGCATAAATCTGTTAATTCGCTTACAATATGAGATGAGATAATTATGGTAATTTGATTCTGGCTGCTAAGCTTTTTAATCAATTCGTGAAGTGCCATGATTCCCATGGGATCTAAACCTGAAAAAGGCTCATCTAATACTATACAATCAGGACTATTTAATAAGGCTATGGCCAGACCCAGTCGTTGCTTCATTCCCAGGGAATAATTTTTTACTTCATCTGTTCTTTTGGTCGAAAGACCAACCTGTAGCATAGATTGACTGTAAAGTTCTCTCGTAAGATTTAAACCCTGAATCCGGGCAAAAACTTTTAAATTTCCATAAGCAGAAAGATATCCGTATAATGCAGGTTTCTCTATTATTCCACCAATGGGCTTTATTCCTTGTGAATTTATTTCTATACTCCCGCCGTCTGACTTAATGAGGCCTAATAAGATGCGAAATAAAGTAGTCTTACCAGTACCGTTCGCTCCTATGAGTCCATAGATTTTACCCTTGTGACATTCTAAGGTCACATTCTTAAGAACTTCAAGGGAACCATAGGATTTGGAAATATTCCTGGCTTCAAGTATCATATCGCCCTTTCCGGATGTAGTTTCCTGTAGTCAAATCTGGAGACATAAACCTTTTCAAGAAATGTTCTTTCCCAAAAGTAATTTCGAAATAAAAATAGTGGGTCCTGAGTCATAAAATAAGGGAAATAATGAAACCATTTTACTCCTTTAGACCGAAAATAAGAAGTTATTTCATCTTTATAACCCAGTTCTTCCGCAGCAACAATCGCCGCATTGCGTTGACATTTAGAGCCCGTATACATATCAACAATCCTGGAATTAAACCCGTGAATAAAAAAAAGATCTTTAGCCCTTTTATAATTTTGAAATCTTGACCAGCCGTCCATAATAACCAGAAAAATATGTACAAAAGAAAAAAGAAAGCACCCAAACCAAAAAGCTACCCAAAAGAGGGAAAATTGTTCCAAAGAAGCTTCAAATTGAACCCAGTAGAACCATGATTCCAATAAAAACAGTATCAAAGACCAATGCAACAGACTTCCTACGCGTAAATATGAAACCCGCGGATGAGGTTGAGGTGGAAGTTCTAAATAATTCATACGCAAAGATAACTAAAAACAGAGTAATTTATTTTAATGTACGCGCTCAAAACGGATGAATAACTTTGTCTTTGAAGAGAATCCTTAAAGTTGATTATTATATTAATTCGTGTTTTGACCACACTAAAAAGCTCATGAAAAAACTTCATTAATAACGTTAGTTATCAAAGAACATGATCCATTCATTCAAAATAATACAATTAAACATTATAGTTTTTGATTCTAATTTTTATAAAGACTTTTCTTTTTGAACAATTAGATTTTGTACATTACCCTGATATTTAACAAAACACTAAATTAATGAAAGGATTATTAGATTTATTAAACAGTCCCATTGGGAAACAGGTAATAAGCGGCGTTGCGGGACAAACCGGGCAAGCTGAAAACAAAACAGCCGATGTGTTGAGTATGGCAATGCCTTTACTATTAGGGGCAATGAAAAAAAATGTATCCACTCCCGATGGCGCACAGGGGTTGATGAATGCTTTATCTTCTAAACATGATGGAAGTATCCTTGATGATCTGGGAGGTCTTTTTGGAGGTGGTGTGGATAAAACCGTTATGGATGATGGAGCAAGCATTTTAGGGCATGTTTTTGGTGGTAAGCAGGCAAATGTAGAAAATGCTTTAAGCCAGCGATCCGGTATAGATGCAGGGTCTATAGCTAATATTTTAAAAATCGCTGCTCCTCTTGTTATGGGTATTTTAGCAAAACAAAAAGTTGAAAATAAGGTTAGTGATGCGAGTGGAATGAATAACCTGTTAGGTGGTATGCTGGGTGGACAGCCGGAACAAAACCAAAGTCTTCTTACCTCCCTATTGGATGCAGATGGAGATGGCAGTATTCTTGACGATGTTGCAGGGATGGTTATGGGTGGCTCTAAAAAGAAAGGTGGAATAGGAGGTTTATTAGGTGGCCTTTTTGGTAAGTAAATTCGAATTTTTAGATTATTAATTAACAAAACCATTTGTTTTAGCAAATGGTTTTTTTTGTATTTTATTATTTCAAATATATTTCTATGAAACTTAAAGTTTTAATTAGAATTTTTTTCGTGTTGCTTTTGACAATATTAATTATGCAATGTAAGGGGTCTAAGAAGGCAATTAATATTTCTAAAGAGGAAGAAAATGTATTTAATCAAAATACAATGGACTCCGTTACCATTAAGAACGATAGCTTGGAATATCAAATAATAATTATGGAAATCGGTTTTAATACATGGCTCCAAAGTATTGCAAAGCCAAAGGGATATTATACCCAGTCATTTATGGAAAATAGAAATCGAATTTATGTTATAAACTGGAATCAACGCGTTCTAGAACCTTTAAGGTTTGATCCTAATTTATATGAATTGCAGATAAACTATGACCCCAATGTTGATTATGGGTATGATGTGAACTATGAACTTTATAATTATTTTATTTATTTTCAACGCAAATACAATCAACGCCTAGGACCGTTTGCACCACGAATTAATTGAATATATTTGCTCCGATTTTCTTTTTTATGGATAAACTTAAAAAACGATGGGGTATAGAATCCAGTTTTCAACTCATCATAATTCTTGTAGTATTCTCAATTACAGGTTCTGCAGCGGTATATATTGCAAAACCATTTCTTGGCTGGGTTGGTCTAGAAAGAGGCAATTTTCCAGAAACCTGGTGGAGTGGTTGGGTATACTGGACTCTTAGAATATTGCTGATCTTTCCATTCTACCAGGTACTTCTAGTGGTTTTTGGATGGCTTTTTGGACAGTTCAAATTTTTCTGGAACTTTGAAAAAAAAATGTTGAATAGAATCGGATTAGGTTTTCTTTTTAAGTAAATTAATCTTTCCTTAACTTATCTCGATCGCTTTATTTGATTAATTTGTATAGTGGTGAATCAACAAAAAAATATATCATTTTCAATAATTTCATTAGTGCTAATTGTCTTTTTGGCGCTGCCTGCAGTTATTCAACTGTTACACGCATCTAATCATTTAGTCATTAACTGTGACAACAATTTTGAGTCCCATATTCATGCTAAAGAATTTGATTGTGATTTTAATAAATTCAATTTTTCTCATCACTATTATGTACCTCTTTTTAAAACACAATTAGTAGCCATTGTTTTTATAAGAAATGACTTCTCACATACTTATTTCTTTACCCCGAAATCAGATACTCCACTCTTTTCTCTAAGAGCTCCACCTTTATTTTCGTAACTCTACTTGTTGTTTTTTTTTAATTTAAAAACAGGTTATGAAAGCTTTATTTTCAATACTTTTTATATTATTTTATTTTAATAGCAATGCACAATGCACACTTAGGGGCAGTATTTCAGCGGAAGATTCAAATGGCCCTTTAGAACAGGTTTCTGTGTATCTGCCTCAATTGGAAAAAGGAAGGGCAACAGGAAGCAATGGAGAGTTTGTTTTGAATAATCTTCCGGTAGGGACCTACAAAATCGTAGCTTCTTTTATGGGATACCAAACATATTCTTCAACCATAACACTTACGGAGGGCACAATTACTTTAGATATTGTCCTCTCACCAAGTGCCATAGAAATGGAAGAAGTAATTTTATCTACCCCATTCCACAAATTACAACGTGAAAACGTAATGAAAGTAGAACAGGCGGCGGTTGAATCATTGAGAAAAATGGGGGCTATAACTCTTTCTGATGGGATCACAAACATCCCGGGTGTAGAAAGTGTTTCTACAGGCGTAGGGATTGGAAAACCTGTAATCAGAGGTTTGAGCTCCAACAGGGTTTTAGTATATTCTCAAAGCATACGCCTGGAGAACCAGCAATTTGGTGACGAACACGGTCTTGGAGTAAGTGCGGCAGGTATAGAAAGTGTGGAAGTTATTAAAGGTCCTGCATCTCTTCTTTACGGCTCCGATGCTTTAGGAGGGGTGCTTTATTTAAATCCGGAACAATTTGCTAATGTGAATTCAGTCGAGGGTGATATTAATTTAAACTATTTTACCAATACGCACGGCATCGATGCCAATGCTGGCTTCAAAACTTCTGGCGAAAAATTCAAATTCCTGGTACGCGGTGCATATACATCTCAAGCCGATTATAAAGAAGGAAGTGATTTAAGGGTAACTAACTCCCGTTTTAATGTATTTGATCTTAAAACAGCCCTGGGATATCAATTTGGAAAATTTAAAACAGAGTTTCGCTATAATTTAAATAGTTCAGATCTGGGTATTCCTGAAGAAATTGGAATTCAGAATTTAGGAAGAACCCCAATTTCGCCCTATCAGGAAATAAACAACCATATTCTAAGTTCAAAAAATGATTTGTTTTTTAATAATTCAAGCCTGAGAATAACTCTGGGCTATATCTTTAATAACAGAAAAGAATTTGAAGAGGAAGAAGATGCAGAATTGCCTCAGGGTAACCTGGCTGATTTAAAACCAGCTCTGGACATGAACCTTTCTACATTTAGCTATAATGTCCAATATAATTTGCCAAACTTTGGCCGCTTGCAAACGATAGCAGGTCTCCAGGGAATGAATCAGAATAATAAAAACTTTGGGGAGGAGGTGTTAATACCTAATGCAATTACCAATGATATTGGCGTTTTAGCAACCTCACATATCCACTTTGAAAAAAGTGATGTCCAACTAGGTATCCGATTTGATAATCGGTCTATTAAGGGAGATGAAACAGGCATTGCTGGTGAAGAAGGATATATAGCACAATTGGATAGGAATTTCAATAGCTTTAATGCAGCACTGGGATATCGAATTGATTTTTTAAAGAATTTTATTGGTCGAATTAATCTTGCAAGTGGCTTTAGAGCTCCTAATTTGGCTGAACTAACTTCAAATGGTGTTCATGAAGGAACTAACCGCTTTGAAATTGGTAATCCAAACCTGAAGAATGAAAGTAATCTGCAAACAGATATTGCACTTGAATACAGTAGTCAACATTTTGAATTCTTTGCAAATGGTTTTTACAATAATATAAGAGATTATATTTTTATTGAGCCTAACGGAGAATTTGTAGATAATAACCCGGTTTACAATTACATCCAGCAGGACGCCAATTTATACGGTGGAGAAATTGGTTTTCATTTTCACCCACACCCGCTGGACTGGTTGCATGTGCAAAGCAGCTTCGAATCGGTGATAGGGCAGCTGGACAATGATGACTACCTACCATTGATACCTGCAAATAAACTAACTAATACCATTCGTTTGGAATTTAATAATTCTCAAAAAAAGATAAAACATAGTTATGCCTTTATCACTTTAAATACCATATTTGATCAAAATAAAGTTGCGGCCTTTGAAACTTCCACTGAGGGTTATAATCTCTTAAATGCTGGTTTTGGAGCAAGTCTAAAACTCTTTAAACAAGATGTTGAATTGCTGGTAACTGCCTTAAATATTCTGAACAAAGATTATATTTCTCATTTATCCAGGCTTAAGGTAGACGATATTTCAAATATTGGAAGGAACATTAATATAGGGTTAAGTATTCCTTTATAAGAAACATTGGTTTAGGTTATAATAGGAATTAAAAGGGTTGTTTCAGGAAATTGAAATATAAACAGCTTAGCTTTCTTCAATAATTATGGTCTTATCGGCCTTAAAAACATAGGTATAGAGCCACATTAGGGTGAAGGAAGGAATCACATCTAGTCCAGGCACAATTTCTTCGATAAAAGCAATCAATCCGGCTATTTTGCCGGGATTCCCTTTGTACATTCTTGTCATCAACCAACCTGCCATAGGCGCCCATATCAGATCTGTGAATTCCCCTATACCTGGTATCATAAAAGAAAGCATTCCAACACCATCAAAAAGGAGTCCCAATAAAAGGAGTTGATATTTTTTCTTTTTAATCATTTAGAAATTATAAATAAGTGTCCTATTTAATGAGTTTAACTGCTTATGTGACAAAATTAAGACAGATTTGAACTAATTAATTTTAAAAATTCATTACGAGTTTCTTCTTTTTCGAAAGAGCCTCTAAATCCCGATGTTGTAGTAACGGAATTCTGCTTTTGAACACCCCGCATCATCATACACATATGTGCGGCCTCGATAACAACAGCAACTCCCTGAGGCTTTAAAGTGTCATTTATACAATCTAAAATCTGCTCGGTTAAGCGTTCCTGGACCTGTAACCTTCGTGCAAAAACATCTACTATTCTTGGTAATTTGCTCAAACCTACGATCTGTCCGTTTGGGATATAAGCTATATGAGCTTTGCCAAAAAAAGGTAACATATGATGTTCACAAAGAGAATACAATTCAATATCCTTAACAATTACCATTTCGTTATAAGACTCATTAAACATTGCACTCTTCAGGATAGCGGCGGCATCCTGTTTATATCCCTGTGTTAAAAATAACATTGCTTTTGCCGCTCGTTCAGGGGTTTGAATTAATCCTTCACGACCAACTTCCTCCCCTATTTCGTGGATTATTCCAGAATAACGTTCCGTTATTTCATTAGTAATCTCTATATTATATTCTTCCAGGTTGTGGTACGATGTCATAATAAAAAAGTATAAAAGGCTTGATTTAAAAGTAATTCGAATTTAAAGGTTTCTACCTTAAAAATCCTAAATTAATGTATTATTAATAAAATGAAAAAATCTATGGTTTCTACTGTGCTATTACCAGCAGATTGCCAGTCTATTACATTTTGAAGTGTTAAGGGTATTGTTTACTTTCATGCCCTAATTAATTATTGATGATTAAGGCTACTAATATCCAAAAATATTTCGGAGAACTTCAGGTTTTGAAAGGGGTAGATTTAAGCATAAAGGCCGGGGAAGTAGTTTCTATTGTAGGGCCCTCAGGTGCCGGTAAAACTACATTATTACAAATTTTAGGTACACTGGATGCACAGTCAAACAAAAAGGAAAGTGACTTAAAGATTAACGGCATTGATATTACTTCATTAAAAGATAAAGCACTGGCTGCATTTAGAAATAAGCATATTGGATTTATTTTTCAATTCCATCAATTATTACCGGAATTTACAGCCATAGAAAACGTATGCATTCCGGCATTTATTAAAAGAACGGGAAAGGCAGAGGCGGAGTCCAGAGCAACGGAACTGCTAAATTTCCTTGGGCTCTCCAATCGCATGCACCACCGACCTAACGAGTTATCCGGCGGTGAGCAACAACGTGTTGCAGTTGCAAGGGCTTTGATAAACAATCCGAGCATAATACTTGCCGATGAACCAAGTGGCAATCTCGATACAGAAAGTGCAGATAAACTTCATCAACTCTTTTTTCAATTACGTGATGAATTTGGGCAAACTTTTGTTATTGTCACTCATAATGAGGAATTAGCTGATATGGCAGACAGAAAGTTAACTATGATAGACGGACAAATCATAGACTAATATGTTGAGCGTAGTTTGGGAATTCTTAAAAAGTTCTAATTATCTGAATGACCTCATCAAAATGATACATCATTGACTTCTAATGAGTTAAAAGATTTTTTGGATGCAAAAGTCATCCAATACAATAATCCTAAATTTCTGGATTCAGATCCAATTCAGGTTCCCCATTTGTTCAATAAAAAAGAAGATATTGAGATCAGTGCGTTTCTCACATCAACAATTGCCTGGGGTAACCGAAAAAGCATTATTAAGAATGCGCTTTATTTAATGGATTTATTGGACAATGACCCTCATAATTTTGTCTTATACCATAAAGATTCAGAATTAATTAAGCTTGAACCATTTATTCATCGCACTTTTAATTACGTGGACTTGGTATACTTTATTAAAGCTTTGAGAAGTATATATAGACAACATGGAGGTTTAGAAGCAATTTTTGGTCAACATATCACAGATAAATCAACACAGCCAGCAATTTCTAAATTCAAACTAACTTTTTTTGAGTTAACACATCCAAAAAGAACAACAAAGCATATTTCTGATCCAGCCAAAGGTTCCGCGGCTAAGCGCATAAATATGTTTCTTAGGTGGATGGTTCGCGATAATGCAACCGAGGTAGATTTCGGGATCTGGAAATCCATCTCTCCTGCCGTTTTATCCTGTCCCCTGGATGTTCATTCGGGCAATGTTGCCAGAAAGCTTGGGTTATTACATCGGAAACAAAACGATTCTAAAGCCGTGAATGAACTTGATTCTTATCTTCGAAAAATGGACCCAACAGATCCCGTAAAATACGACTTTGCACTATTTGGACTGGGTGTATTTGAAAAGTTCTAGAATGTTAAATAATCAACCTTATTCACCCAATTTGTTACATTATAATTTATAAGAGTATTTTCTCAAATAGATATAGATTATTTCCTAAATTTATAGTAATAGTAAGTACACCTTATTTCTGCCAAAACAACCTTACCGCATTATTAGGGATAGTATGGGCAATCTATATGCAATTGAGAAAGAAAGAAAATTTCTGGTAATGACTATTTCCGGAGAATATTCTTATGCAGATTTTATAAAGTATCCTAAGATCATTAGAAATGAATGCCTAAAGGAAAAAAAATATAAAATTTTAGTAAATGTAATTCAGGTTGTTAAAACTGATATACCTCTTGTTGAGCTATTTTTTCTGGGCGAACACATTGCTAATGTTTTAAGAGATGAGATTAAAATTGCCTTGGTCTGGGATGGAGAAAAACACAATAGGTTCTTACAAAAAGTGGCCACGAACAGACTTGCATTGATACGCACTTTTAAATCTGATTATAATGCGAGAATATGGTTAATGCATGACAGAGAAGATGAACCATTTTTAGAGTTTAAATCCTAAGTCTTCCTATTGTTTTTATATAGAAAACCAGTTCAGGATCAATCCGCTTCATAGTCCATGAAGATCTAAGTAATATAAATTTAATTCACTACAGACCCATTGAACCCAATTTCAATTCAATTTTTGAATTTCCTTTCTCAATCGATTCGTAAATAGCTTCAACAATAATCATATCTCGTTTGCCCATTTCACCGGGCGCAACATTTGGGGTATCATTTAAAATATGCCTTGCAAAATCATCCATCTGCAATTTTTGCTGGCGTTCATGTGGGAAACTCAAGTCACCGCCGGAAGTTTTACCTGCCAATGGGCCATAGGAACTAGCAGGATTTAATTCAAACCAACCCTTATCACATGAGGCATACATTCTATTTACATTCGTATTATGTGATGTTGTGATATTACCAAAAGCTCCGCTTGAAAATTCGAATTGTGCGGTGATGGTCTCATCGGTATCCTTAAAATAATCCGGCCTCGAACTAAACTCCTGTGCGGTTACAGATATGGGGTTTTCTCCGGTTCCGTAAATTGCACTTTGGATCGCATAAACTCCCATATTCATTAAGGCTCCTCCGCCAGAAAGCGCCTTGTTTAATCGCCATTGATCCGGATTCCCGCCAGACCTGTAGGCAGCTTCAGCGGATATATACTGTACATTTCCAAAAACCTTTTCATCAACCAATCGTTTTATTTCCTGAGTATAGGGTTCAGAGTGAAGACGGTAGCCCACGCCTAATTTAACATTCGCTTTATTACATGCTTTAATTATTGCATCACATTCCTCAACGCTAACGGCCATAGGTTTTTCGCATATTACATGTTTACCTGCTTTGGCAGCTCTTATGGAGAAATCGGAATGCATAGAATTAGGAAGTACAACGTAGACTATATCTATGGAGTCATTAGATGCTATATTATCAAAATTCTCATAATTATAAATACTAGTATCAGGGATTTTATATTTATCCTGCCATATCTTTTCTTTTTCAGGGGTTCCGGTAACTATCCCTGCCAAATAACATAGTTCACAATCTACTAAAGAAGGTGCTAATTGATAGGTACTATAGCTTCCCAATCCTACCAGTGCTACACCTAATTTCTTTTTTTTCTGTTTTTGCTCACCCATTGCACAAGCCCAGGGCATCCCACTCAGGAGTGTGGCTCCGCCAATTCCTTTAGATAGTGTTTTATTAAAAGATCTTCTGGAAATATTCTTCATGTTCACCAAATTAGTTGCAAAAAAAATTTTCTTCTAAGCTAAATTTAAAGATAGTGAACCAATTTCTATTCTTTTTAATCTTAATATTTGGAATAATCAGATTTATCAGCCAAATTCCATATTTTAGGGTTTTCTAAAACCACTCAAGAATGAAAAGTTTACTTCTGTTCTCCCTTTTTATACTAAGCCTTAATATCTCATTATCTCAAAGTCGTAAATTACCAATAGATACGGTAGTCACTACACAGCACAGTGTCACGATTAACAGTACTGCATTTACATATACAGCAAAAACCGGTACTCAACCGGTCTGGGACGAATTAGGAGAGCCTATTGCGGCGTTACATTACACCTATTATACCCGAAACAATGTAAAGGATAGGGCAAGTCGCCCTTTACTAATATCCTTTAACGGCGGACCTGGGTCTGGCTCAGTTTGGATGCATTTGGCATATACAGGACCTCGGATTTTAAAGATTGACGATGAAGGTTATCCTGTTCAACCTTACGGTGTAAAGCAAAACCCTTATTCTATTTTAGATGTAACAGATATAGTCTATGTAAACCCTGCTAATACAGGATATTCCCGGACCATTCCCGAAAGTGGAAAAGAAGTGGACCGCAGTAAATTTTTTGGTATTAATGCAGATATAAAATATCTGGCAGAATGGCTGAATACTTTTGTCACCCGCAATAACAGATGGAGCTCTCCTAAATATATAATTGGTGAAAGTTATGGTGGCACCAGAGTAATGGGATTGGCACTTGCACTTCAAAACCAGCAGTGGATGTATTTAAATGGTGTTATCATGGTTTCCCCAGCGGATTATAAAGTAATTCGTGAAAGCGGTCCCGTCAGCAGTGCTTTAAATTTACCTTATTATACGGCGGCGGCCTGGTATCAAAAAGCTTTAGATAGTGACCTTCAACAAAAAGATTTATTGGATATTTTACCCGAATCAGAGGCTTATACAATTAATACAGTAATTCCTGCAATCGCAAAGGGAGGATTTATTAGTGAAACCGAGAAAAATACGGTTGCGGAAAAAATGGCATACTATTCCGGGCTCTCTAAAAAGGAAATATTAGATCATAATCTAGTAGTTCCAACCTCATATTTCTGGAAAGGATTATTACGAGACCGCAGTGGCTATACCATTGGAAGACTTGATAGTCGGTACTTAGGGCTGGATAAGCAAATTTCAGGTACTAAAACCGATTATAACCCGGAGATAACTTCCTGGTTGCATAGCTTCACACCAGCTATAAATTATTATCTACAAGAAGAACTTCAATTTAAAACAGACATCAAATATAATATGTTTGGTCCTGTACGTCCTTGGGATAATAAAGAGGATAATACAAGAGATAATCTGAGACAGGCCATGGCACAGAACCCTTATCTGCATGTATTGGTTCAGTCGGGATATTATGACGGTGCCACCACTTATTTCAATGCAAAATATACCATGTGGCAGGTAGACCCCAGCGGGCGCATGAGAGATCGTTTTGAATTTAAAGGTTATCGAAGTGGACATATGATGTACCTGCGCAAGGAAGATTTAGAAAAAGCCAATTCCGACATTAGACTGTTTATTGAAAAGACCATGGCAAAAGGAAAATCTGCCAAATATTAGATTTCAAGACGTATAATACTAAATTCCTTTTAACCATAGCAACTGAATTTTATTTCTATTAATTGAAATTAGGATTCCTTCTGAATTAGTCTTCGTTTATCATTAAATTTTACTTCTTAGTTTTCGATAAATGACTTATTCTACTACACTTTTATCACAACTTAAGCGTTAAAAGAACATATCAATGTGATTTTTAAACAAATATTTTAAGTTATGAAAAATTGGAGAGTATATAGCATATTACTGGTTTTCGCCCTAGTTTTTACAACTTCCTGCGAGAACTCTGATGAAGGCACGGATGAAGCCAATAACCTGGCATTACCATTATATGAAACAATGGTTATAGATTTTAGCGATTTTACCGATGATTCAAATTCGGGAAAAAGTGTGGCCTTGGTTTATGATAACAAAGCACCAAATGGTAATTGGTTTTTTTCACGAATTGTTGTAGGAGTTTGGAATTCGGCTCTTTTTACCACCTTGGCCGTACCTGTAGCCTCCTTTAAATCTGCTTTTGCACATTCCCCTGAAGAATTAGGAAATAATAAATGGCAGTGGACTTATAGTGTTGATGGCTTTACAAGTGAATATACGGCACGTCTTACAGGACAGGTTACAGGTGAAGAAGTACTTTGGGAAATGTATATAACCAAGATAGGAATTGGAGCTTTTGAAGAGTTCTTATGGTTTTCCGGAAGTTCTGCTATGGATGGTAATAGTGGATATTGGTTATTAAATGAAAGTGCAGAGAGACCTGATGCAATGTTAAGAATAGACTGGGAACGTTCAAATGACGAAATTGGCAATATTCGATATACTTGGGTTAGAGAACTGGATGAACAAGAGAATGACGATATGTTTAAAGACAGCTATCTTGAATACGGACTTCAGGATGGTGATTTCGATGCTTATTTTAATGCATACGCTTACGACAGTAACAAACAGGATTTTAGCAATGTTAGAATTGAATGGAGCAGAGAAACCTTTATGGGAAGAGTAAGGGCATTTGATTATTTTGAAAATGAAGAATGGCATTGCTGGGATGGTAATGGTGATGACATTCAATGTCAATAATTAAGAATTTTAATACTATATACAGCCCTGCATCTAAACGATTGCAGGGTTTTTTAGTTCTTGATATCTCCAGAATTGCAATTACTAATTGATATATTAAATTTAGGCATATATGTTTTCGACATTTTGTATCTTTTGAAACAATTAAATATATCCGTCCAACATGATTTTAACTAAGCCAAAAAACCTTTTAGTTATCTGCCTTTTTTTTGCGTTTTCCTTTTTGAGTGCCCAGGATTGGGCTCAACTTGGACACTTTGACACTGCTAATAAAGAATTACCCGATGCTAAAACCAATGAAAGCCGTGTGGTATTTATGGGAAACTCTATTACTATTGGATGGTCTCATCATCAACCGGAGTTCTTTGAGGGTAAACCCTATGTAAATAGGGGAATAAGTGGCCAGACAACTCCCCAAATGCTGGTACGGTTCAGAGAAGATGTGATTGATCTTAAACCTAAAGTAGTGGTTATTCTTGCGGGAACTAATGATATAGCAGGTAACACCGGACCATCCACTTTGCAAATGATTGCAGATAATTTAATGTCTATGGCAGAATTGGCAGAAGCCAATGGTATAAAAGTTGTTTTATGCTCAGTATTGCCTGCTTATGACTATCCCTGGCGCAAAGGACTTATGCCAAATGAAAAAATTCCTGCCCTAAATAATATGATAAAGAGTTATGCCAATAGTAAAGGCTTTATCTACCTTGATTATTTTTCTTCAATGACCGATGGTAAAAACGGCCTAAGTGAAGATCTTGGTAGTGATGGGGTTCACCCTAATAAGAAAGGATATGAGCTAATGGCTCCTTTGGCTGAAAAAGCCATCGCTGATGCATTGGCCAGTCAGTAGTTCTGAAATAGTGTAAGAAGGTTATACCTAGCCCTTTTTTCAGCTTCCGGTATAAAAAATAATACCTTAGTCTTGCAGATTCTGGAGGCTGCTAAATTTCTGCAAAAAATGGATCTACAGTGCTTTGGGATGATTTTTTGGAAACAATCAAATAAATTCGCCAATTGCCCTTTTAATGAAAAATCATCTAATTAGCATATTAATACCATTTAAAAATACTTCGGTTTACCTGCCGGAGTGTATTGATTCCATTTTATCTCAGAGTTATCAAAATTGGGAGGTCATTGCTGTAGATGATCACTCAACTGATAACAGCCGCATTATTGTTGAAGAATATTCATCAAGTGATACCAGAATAAAAGTACATTCTAATAAAGGAGATGGTATAATTTCAGCACTTAGGACAGCTTATTATTTGAGCAAAGGTGAATTGTTTACAAGAATGGATTCCGATGATATTATGAATACTAATAAGTTGGAATGGCTGGCCTTGGCATTAGTAAAGTACGGTAAAGGACATTTGGCTGTTGGTGGTGTTAGTTATTTTTCAGAATTAGGAATTGGCAATGGATATAAGCGATATGAAGAATGGTTGAACAAACTCACTGCCAAAGGAGAAAATTACTCTGAGATCTATAAGGAATGTGTAGTCCCCTCCCCTTGCTGGATGGTCCACAAAAAAGATCTTGAAAAATGTGGTGCTTTTGAGCCTAATAGATACCCGGAAGATTATGATCTTACGTTTCGATTTTATGAGCGGGGTTTGCAATGTATTCCATGTAATGAGATATTGCACCGATGGCGCGATTATGACAGCCGAACCTCAAGAACCAGTGAGCACTATGCTCAGAATTATTTTTTGCATTTAAAACTACACTACTTTCTAAAGCTTCACCATGATCAGAGGCGACCATTAACCGTTTGGGGTGCCGGGAACAAAGGAAAAAGCACTGCCAGAGAGCTGTTAAAACAGAATATTCCGTTTTATTGGTTATGTGATAACCCAAAAAAAATAGGTAAAAATATTTATGGACAGGAATTAAGGCATTTTAATTTTCTAATTAAACTTAAAAACCCTCAAAGTATAATTACTGTTGCAAATGAAGAGGCTCAGGAAATGATCACAAATTTCTTTTCAAATTTTGGTCAATCCCCAATGATCGATTATTTTTTCTTTTGTTAAAGAATTTATTCTTTTAATCAACCTTAAATAATCCATTTGGAGTGAACTCAGCATACATATTAATTTCATTTTTTCATTCTACTCGTTTACTTCCCAATTTTGTCATAATTACTAGGCAATATCTTCTCAATACTTTATATATTTGTCAAATTAAAATTGGGAATGCTGTTTAAATATCCGGAACTCCTTTGGGCCTTTTTTCTGCTTCTGATTCCCATATTAATTCACCTCTTTCAACTTCGGAGATTTAAAAAAACTCCTTTTACCAACGTAAAGCTATTACAAAAAGTAGTTGCGCAATCTCGTAAAAGCAGCACGATAAAAAAATGGCTTTTACTTATCTCCCGAGTATTATTACTTTCAGGTCTTATCCTCGCTTTTTCACAACCCTATTTCGCTAAGGAGTCGGCTTCATATGCCAAAGAAACCGTAATATACCTGGATAATTCCTTTAGCATGCAGGCCAAAACAGAGAATGGAACCCTGCTCCAGGATGCAGTTCAGAAGTTATTACAAGGTCTGCCTAAGGATAATACCTTTAGTCTTTTTACTAATGATAAAGTTTTTAGTAACATCACCTTGATGGATATTCGCAATGAGCTTTTGACCCTTCCCTATACTTATAATCAGTTAGGGCTTAAGGATATCCTTCTTAAAGGGAATAATTTCTTTAGCGAAGATAAAAAATCCATTAAATATTTGGTACTAGTCTCAGATTTTCAAAACAGAACCGCTATCCACGAATCCGATACTCTTGGAAATATTCAAACTTTTATGGTTCGCCTAAATGCGGAAAATCTTGACAATACTGTTTTGGATTCGGCCTATATAGCTGAGGTAAATGCAACTACAATAGACCTTTCTGTGAATTTAACTACAACAGCTGATTTGGAAACTATCCCTGTTTCTTTATATAATGATGATAAATTAATTGCTAAAACGGCAGCTACTTTTGATAAGAACAGAAAATCTAATGTGGTATTCACGCTGCCTTCCAACGAAGTTATTTTAGGCAAAATTGAAATATCAGATATTGGATTGCCTTATGACAATCAGTTGTTTTTTAATATTAACCAAAAGGACAAAATCAAAGTATTATCTGTAAATGAGTCAGATAGTGAGTTTTTAAAAAGAATATTTACCGAAGATGAATTCATATTTGCGGATTTACGAATGAATAATCTTAATTACAGCATACTGGAGTCGCAAAACCTAATAATTTTAAATGAATTAAAAACTATTCCTGTCTCACTCAAAAATACTTTAAGCGATTACACTCAAAAAGGTGGTCATTTGATGATTATTCCTTCTTTTGATGCTAATATTGAAAGCTATAATAGTTTCATCGGAAATTATTATTCTACTTCATTTGTAAATAGAATTGATGAAGAACGCAACATAACGGGAATTAATTTTGATCATCCTCTTTATAAGAATGTATTTGCCCAAAGAGTTAGAAATTTTCAATATCCAAGGGTAACAAGCTATTTCAAAACCAGAACAACGGCCCCAAAAATACTTTCATTACAGGATCAATCTGCTTTCCTAGTAGGCCTGGATGGTATATACTTATTTACAGCTGCAATCATTAATACAAATTCTAATTTTAAGAATTCACCTCTTATTGTACCTACAATTTATAGTATTGGAGCAAATAGTCTTAAATCGCCTGAATTATACAATACCCTGGGTCAAATAACCACAATTGATGTTAAGACCGCAATGGCAAGGGATAATATTTTAAAGGTTACCCAGAAAGAATATGAATTTATTCCAGAACAGCAGTCTTTTTCAAATAAAACTATATTAACCTTTAATTACAATCCTAATAAAGATGGCATTTATGTAATTAATGAAGAATCCGGACCAATTCAAAATATTAGTTTTAATTACCCCAGAACAGAAAGCCAATCTATATATGCTGATTTGGACGTATTAAATAGTAATACCAGCTTAAATAATTTAACGGAAGTCTTTGAAACCATGGAAAAAGACAACAGAGTAACTGAGCTATGGAAATGGTTTACTATTTTTGCTTTGCTTTTTATGCTGGCCGAAGTTCTTATTCAAAAAATATTTAAATGAACATACTTCTAAAATCTGCCACAATTGTTGATAAAACCAACAGTAAACTTCATTTAAAAAAACGCGATATTCTTATTCTTAATGGGATTATTGAAGAAATATCTACCTTGATTAAACCTGCCAGGAATATAAAAATGCTAAACTTAAAAAATTTACATGTCTCTGCTGGTTGGTTTGACAGTAGTGTAAGTTTTGGTGAACCTGGATACGAAGAACGTGAAACTATCAATAATGGCCTCAAAGTGGCTGCTAGAAGTGGTTATACAGATATTGTTCTTAACCCTAACACTTATCCACTGCCGGACAGCAGTGGCGCAATTGTTTTTCTGAAAAATGCTGCCAACGGACAGCCAACGAAATTGCACCCTTTGGGGGCTCTTACAGTACTTAGTGAAGGCATTGATCTTGCTGAGCTTTATGATATGCAGAATTCGGGTGCTGTTGGATTCTATGATTTTAAGAGATCTATTTCAAATTCCAATTTATTAAAGATAGCCTTGCAATACTCCCAGGATTTTAAGGGATTAGTTTACTCTTTTCCAATGGATAAGCAAATAATGAGCAAGGGTATTGTTAATGAAGGTATTTCATCTACAAGGGTTGGTTTAAAGGGAATTCCGGCACTGGCGGAAGAACTTCAAATTGCCAGGGACCTTTTTATTCTGGAATACACGGGTGGGTATCTGCATATCCCAACGATGTCTACGGCTAAGTCGGTTAGGCTTATTAGCGAAGCTAAACGGAAGGGACTTAACGTAAGTTGTAGTGTTGCTGTGCATAATTTGTTGTTTTCTGATGATGTTTTGGACAGCTTTGATAGCAATTACAAGGTTTTACCTCCACTTCGAACGAGTAAAGATATAAGTGCTTTAAAACAAGGTCTTAAAGAAGGCATTATCGATTTTGTTACCTCAGATCATACACCAATTGATATTGAAGAAAAACGTATAGAATTTGACAATGCTACTTATGGCACAATAGGTCTTGAAAATGCGTTTGGTGTTTTAAATAAGCTATTCGACACCGAAACGGCCGTCTCTCTTTTATCTAAAGGAAGAGAACGCTACGGATTAAGTCCGGTGACTATAAAAAAAGGCTCTTTGGCGAATCTTACTCTTTTTGATCCTGAGTCTGAATATATTTTTACCAAAGAAGATTGTATTTCCACTTCAAAAAACAGTATGTTTTTTGGTGAAAAAATGAAAGGTAAGGTGTACGGAATAATAGCAAACAATCAAATAATCGCCTGAATCAATAATAGTTTGATTAATAGATAGAAAAATAAGGTTTTGGAAGAAGATTCAATAGCGAAAGGAAAAACAACAGCAATAATAGCATATTTCACTATTATTGGGTCTTTAATAGCAATAACTATGAATATGGAGCCAAAAAATGAATTTGCCAGATTCCATACAAGGCAGGCATTTGGTTTACATCTGGTTTTTATGGGCTGCGCCCTATTCTTAAGTCAGTGGTTCAATTTTTTTGTTTGGATAGGCCTTTATATATTTTATTTTGTCCTATGGATGTATGGACTTTTGGGCGCCTTAAATAATAAAAAACAGCCTGTCCCAATCTTCGGATCCTTATTTCAGCATTGGTTTACATTTATTCAATAAAATGAAAACAGTTTCCTTATCCTTATATCATATAATTCGCCCTTCCTCAATAAAAGATAGGCGACCACCTGTTATCTTTCTCTTTCACGGTTACGGCAGCAACGAAGAAGATTTGTTTTCATTTGCCTCAGAATTACCTTCAGAATGTTTTATTATTTCTACAAGAGGTCCATACCCTTTACCTCCCTTTGGTAATGCCTGGTATGCCATTAACTTTGATGCATCATATGGAAAATGGAGTGATGAGGAACAGGCAATCTCATCCAGAAACAAAATTGTAAGTTTTATTGAGGAAGCTTGTGAAGCTTATCAATTGGATAAAGACAATGTCACCTTGTTGGGCTTTAGCCAGGGCACAGTATTGAGCTATGCGGTTGCACTTTCATTTCCGGATAAGGTTAAAAATGTAGTGGCCCTAAGCGGCTACATAGATGAGAATATCCTCGAGAAGAATTATACTCAAAAAGACCATAAAAATCTTAACATTTACGCATCCCACGGTCAGGTAGACCAGGTAATCCCATCTGAATGGGCTCAAAAAGCGCCTATTCTCTTAAAAAAGCTTGGCATTAACCATAAATATGAGGAATTTCCTGTAGGTCATGGGGTTTCCGCTGAAAATTTTTATTCCTTTAGAAAATGGCTTGAAGAAAATATTTAATTACTACGGGTATATAAAAGATGGTCCATCATCGTAAAATCAACACCCATATCATCTTTTAATTCATATTTCAAAAGTAGTTCTCCCCAATATTTACCATCGGAAAAATCGGCTATTATCCATTGATGATTTAATATTTTTATCTTATTCATTTTAAAATCACTTTCCATACCCTCATACGGAACTAATGGATTATCTCCTTTCTTTTCATTGGTTTCCAATAACTTATCTGCAATATAGCGCGAAGGGTTTTCCAGTCCAAGATGATCATAATATGACAGGGCATCATCATTATTTTGCAATGAAAAATACTGCATATCAAAAACCTGAAGATGTAATTTTTGAACAGAATCCTTTAGTACGCTAACTTCAGACTCCAGGTTCTGAATTTTTAAATCCTTATTTTCTAACATGGAATTGCTACTTACAAATAAGTAAAGCGATAACAAAGCGGCAAAAATGAACAGGTAAATAAATATTCTGCTTTTCATAAAATTATAGAATCAATTATCAAACTAACTAAAATTATTTTTTGTAGCTCAAACCGAAACAACAAGATTGTCATATGCCAAATGCACATTTTTAGGTAATTTTTCTTCCACTTCATCATGAAAACCCAAATAATGGCTAATATGAGAAAGATATGCTATGTCAGGTTTAATTATATCAACTAATTCAAGAGCTTCTTCCAGGTTTAAGTGAGAATGATGTGGTTCTATGCGTAATGCATTTACTGACAGAACCTTAACTCCATTTAGTTTATTTATTTCTTCATCAGAAATAGTCTTAATATCGGTAAGGTAGGCAAAGTCACCTATTCTATATCCATAAACCCTTAACCGGTTATGAAAAGCCTCAATTGGTATTGCTTGTAAGTCTCCGATTATGAACGGTTCATTATTCTGTATCAGGTTAACCTTTACCGCCGGAGCCCCGGGATACCTGTTCTCATTGGCAAAAATATAGTCAAATCTCCTTTTTAATGAAAAAATTACATCTTCATGCGCATATACAGGAATATCGCCCTGTCTAAAGAAAAATGGGCGGATATCATCTATACCCGACGTATGATCTGAATGTTCATGAGTAAATAGAATACCATCTAATTTGGTAACTTTATGAGTTAACATCTGTTGCCTGAAATCAGGACCACAATCAATTACATAATTATAGTCTTTCCATGAAATCAGAACAGAAACTCGAAGTCTTTTATCCTTGGGATTTTTACTTAAACAGACCGGATGATTACTGCCAATAACCGGTATTCCCTGCGATGTGCCAGTGCCTAAAAAAGTTATTTTCAACCTGTCATCTATTTATTTCAAATTTATAACTTATTTATTTAATAGATACCCCAATCTTATTAACTTTGCTGAAAGCAAACTATACATATGGCTTCAGCGTTCAAAAAGGATCGGGCTTTTGAAAATATGCCCTCAATAAAGGCTAAGACCCTTAGAATAAATCTAAATCCCGATATCTATGGGACTTTTGCGGAAATAGGGGCCGGACAAGAAACCGCCAGGTGGTTTTTCAGATCAGGTGGCGCCTCTGGCACAATAGCTAAAGCGATGAGTGCCTATGACAAATCCTTTAGTGATGCCGTATATGGGGTGGAAACTGCAGGCAGGTATGTTACTCAAAGCAGGCTAAAAAAGATGCTTTCTCATGAAATGCATCTTATGGAAGAGCGAATTAGCAGAGAGCAAAATCCGGATAAGCTGTTTTTTAGCTACGCAAATACGGTCGCAACTATAGACTTTTCAAAAAGATATAAGGGCCATGGCTGGGTAGGAATCCGTTTTCAACTAGATCCAACTCAAAAGGAATTTGACGAAATCGTTTTACATGTCAGGTTTATGCAAAATGAAGCGCGTTTACAGCAGGAAACCTTAGGAATAGTTGGAGTAAACCTCATCTATGGTGCTTTTTACAAGAACAACAAACCCAGAAAGTTATTAAAATACCTATATGATCATATAGACCGGGATACCCTGGAGATTGATATGGTAAATTTCTCAGGCCCAAGTTTCAAAAACGTTGACAACAGGCTTATGAGTCTTCAACTTATCAGAAATGATATGACCGATGCGGTTATGTTTGGACCCGACGGTAACAACCTTCTTCCCGCAACGATTCTTTATAAGAAAAATATCCTTGCCCTCAGAGGTAGTTTTAGACCGGTGACTAAAGTGAACATGGATATGTTTGAAAAATCTTATGAAATTTTTATACGTGATCCGGCGGTTGAAGAAGATAATTCCATTGTAATATTTGAAATTACATTGTCGAATTTAAGAGCTTCTGGTGAAATAGATGAAAGTGATTTTATGGACAGGGCAAAACTGTTGTGTTCATTAGGACATTCGGTAATGATATCCAAATTTCAGGAATATTTTAGATTGGTTGAATACTTCAACAATTATACCAAGGAAAAAATCGGTCTTACCATGGGAGTTAATAACCTGGTGGACATTTTTGATGAAAAATATTACAGACATCTAAGTGGTGGTATTTTGGAAGCATTTGGCAAGTTATTCTTTAAAGAACTCATTGTATATCTCTATCCGATGAAGAACCCGGAAACTGGTCAGATCATGACCAGTAATAACGTGAAGGTCCATCCGAGAATGAAAGAGTTGTACAAATTTTTTAAGTATAATGGGAAAGTAATGGATATTATTGACTACGATACTGAAATTATGGACATATTCTCCAGAGATGTATTGAAAAAAATTACCGCTGGAGAAGGTGGTTGGGAGGAAATGCTGCCAGAAGGTATTTCGGAAACGATAAAGAAAGAACACCTTTTTATGCGAACTGACGACAAACTAAAAGAAAAAGCTTAACGCGCTTTATTCCATAAAAAAAAGGTCTTAATTATTAGGACCTTTTTTAGTGCTGATAGTTTCATATCAAAGAATCTGGGAAGCGTGATCTTTGGTTTTAACTTTGTCAATAACCTTTATAACAAAACCGCTTTCGTCAATAATAAAAGTCTTTCTGTGAATACCATCGTATTCCCTACCCATAAATTTTTTAGGTCCCCAAACTCCAAATGCATTAATTACGGTATGATCTTCATCTGCCAAAAGTGGAAATGGAAATTCATATTTATTCCTAAAACCAGTTTGTTTTTTTTGAGAATCTTCACTAACTCCTAGTAGTTCATAACCTTTTGATTGCAGTTCTGCATAATTATCCCGCAGATTACAAGCTTCTGCCGTACATCCAGGGGTATTAGCCCTTGGATAAAAAAATACAACTAACTTCTTACCGGAATAATCGCTTAATTTTACCAAATTGCCATCCTGATCAAAAGATGAAAAATCAGGGACTTTATCACCTTCTTTAAGTGTGTTCATAGTCTATTTTCAATTAAATTTGTGTTTATTTTTTTCATTGTAAAATTAAACAAAAATGACCAAATCGGAAAAAGTATCCTTTACAATAAAAAAACTGCAGGAATTATATCCTGTTATTCCAGTACCGTTGCAACATAAAGATCCGTATACATTGTTAATCGCGGTATTATTATCGGCCCAAAGTACAGATGTACGTGTAAACCAGATAACACCTAAATTATTTGCGAAAGCAGATAACCCCTTCGATATGATTAAAATGTCCGTTGAGGAAATAAAAGAAATTATTAAACCGGTAGGACTTTCGCCGATGAAATCGAAAGGAATCCATGGCCTATCAGAAATATTGATAGAAAATTACGAGGGTAATGTACCATCGGAAATAAGCTTATTGGAAGAATTACCGGCTGTGGGCCATAAAACTGCAAGTGTAGTGGTCTCTCAGGCATTTGGTATACCGGCTTTTCCTGTTGATACGCATATTCACCGTCTAATGTATCGTTGGGGTTTTTCCAGTGGTAAAAATGTGGTTCAAACCGAGAAAGATGCAAAAAGGTTATTTCCCAAAGAATTATGGAACGATTTACATCTTCAAATTATTTGGTATGGCCGTGAATATTCTCCGGCCAGAGGCTGGGATCTAGACAAAGACTTAATAACCAAAACGATAGGGAGAAAAAAAGTGTTAGAAGATTATTATAAAATAAAAAAGGCCCGCTAATTGCGGGCCATCTTGTCTTAATTCAAAGTTGTTTCGAATTTGAATGTCTTGTAGCTCGTAATTCTGAAGGACCTGGAATAATTCAGCAAGAACTGGATTGTCTCAGGACTGGTTTTAGCCAGTTTACAAGCATTTTGTTCTTCAGAGTAAATTTTTTCCATATTATTATAGTATTGTTATGTCTTAATAACGCAACTAAAATGGAAATATTGCTCGGATGTATTCCTTGCTCTTAATTTGTTAAAACAATATTGTTTCTTTCTATTATCTTTCTGAGATTTATAAGTGCATATCGCATTCTTCCCAGGGCTGTATTTATGCTAACTCCGGTATTTTCGGAAATCTCCTTAAAGCTCATATCCTTGTATATTCGCATAAGCAGAACTTCTCTTTGGTCATCGGGTAATTCCTCAATCAAAGATCCAAGATCACTATCTATCTGATCCTTAATAAGTTGTTTTTCTACATTAAGTTTATCATCACCTATAACGGAGAAAATATTAAAATCATCACTTCCTTCAAACTTAGGCATACGCTTGTTCTTTCTAAAGTGATCAATAATAAGGTTATGTGAAATTCTCATTACCCATGGCAAGAACTTTCCCTCTTCACTATATGATCCTTTCTTTAAGGTTTTAATTACCTTGATAAAGGTATCCTGAAAAATATCCTCAGTTATATCCCTATCCATTACCTTGGAATAAATAAAACTACTTATACGTTGGTTGTGTCTGTTTACAAGAACTTCAAGTGCTTTTTCGTCGCCGCTGATATAGTCTCTTACTAATTCTGAATCATCAATTTCAAATTCCATAATTGGTAGTATTTTTTTGGTTAATATAAAGGAGCTTCTTTTTGATGGCCCTTTGGTTAATAGTTTAAATATATAGTAGCTATGATTTCATAATTACAATTTAAAAGTATTGAAATAGTGAGGTCTGAGAAAAACTATGTTGTCAAACCCCTGATTTTTGATGTCAAAGAGCGATTTGGCAATTATAGACACAATAAATCCATACTAAATTAGTTACCAACTGATTTTCCGGAAGCATGGAAATATTCCCGGTTTAATTAGAATTAATTAAATAAGCGACTTCAGTAACTACCAGAAACTAAAAATCCCCTTGATGTATTATCAAAGGGATTAATGTATATCCTAATAATATAGGGTTATGGTTAATTCAAATTATTCTCAAATGTAAGTCCTTTATGTTTTACAATATTTAATGCCCTGGAATACTGCAGTAATAACTGTATACTCTCTGGCTTTGTTTTTAAAAGCTTGCATTTGTTTAGCTGTCTAGGGTAAATCATTTCCATAATTAATATTGTTATGTCTAAATAACGCAACTATTATGGAACCATTTGTATTAGTCGCTATAGAGCCTATTAATTCGTCAAAACAATATTGTTCTTTTCTATGATCTTTCTTAGGTTTATTAAGGCATATCGCATTCGTCCTAAAGCAGTATTAATACTTACTCCTGTATTTTCAGATATTTCTTTAAAACTCATATCCTTATATATACGCATTACCAGGACTTCTTTTTGATCATCGGGAAGTTCTTCTATTAATAATCCAAGATCGCTGTCTATCTGGTCTTTAATTAACTGTCTCTCAGCATCCAGTTTATTATCCCCCAAAACGGAAAAAATGTTAAAATCCTCACTGCCTTCAAATTTAGGCATTCGCTTATTCCTTCTAAAATGGTCAATGATAAGATTATGAGCTATTCGCATAACCCAAGGTAAAAACTTACCTTCTTCATTATAGGCGCCTCTTTTTAAGGTCTTTATAACCTTTATAAAGGTATCCTGAAAGATATCTTCAGCAATAGCCCTGTCCAGTACCTTTGAATAAATAAAACTGGTAAGACGTTGATTGTGCTTGTTTATTAGGATTTCCAGAGATTTTTCATCCCCGCTAATGTAATTCTGAACTAAAATTGAGTCCGCGACTTGTAGTTGCATACTAATTACTTTTTTGGTTAAACTTAGGGGCCTTTCTTTAGGGAAAGGACTTTAGTTATTCAGGTTAATGCTCAAAAAAGTAATTTTCGCGTATAGGCGGATGTTTTAGTTATTATGCTTCAAATATAGAAAAAATATATTTTCTCAGGTAAATAATGTTGTGATATTGCAGAAATTTGATGTAAAAGGCCACCTATTGGTGTTTGAATTCAACATATCGTATCTTTGCCGACCTAATGGAAGACATGTCTGCAATAACCGAGGTAAATCCAAAGGAAAACATTATAATCAAAGGGGCTAAACTACATAATCTTAAAAATATTGATGTAGTTATCCCCAGAAATAAATTAGTTGTTATTACGGGACTTTCGGGTTCAGGTAAGTCCAGTCTGGCTTTTGATACGCTCTACGCCGAGGGACAACGTCGTTATGTAGAAAGCCTTTCCTCCTATGCCCGGCAATTCCTTGGTAAATTAGATAAGCCTAAAGTAGACTATATAAAAGGTATAGCTCCGGCAATAGCCATTGAACAAAAGGTAAATTCCACTAATCCACGATCCACAGTGGGTACAACAACGGAAATTTATGATTATTTGAAGCTCCTTTATGCCAGAATTGGCAAGACCTATTCACCAATTTCCGGTAAAGAAGTAAAAAAAGATAAGGTAACAGATGTCATAAATCATGTGAAATCTTTTGAAGAAGGTACCAAGCTCTTGTTATTGGCTCCAATTGTTATTTCCAAAGACAGAGATCCGGTGAAATCTTTACAATTGCTTTCAAAACAAGGATATGCAAGGATAAAACATAATGGCTCAGTTATCAGGATTGATGAATCGTTAAAAGATATTGGTTATAATTTTGAATTGGTTGTAGATCGGATTATTAAGAAAGATGATGAGGATTTTCTAAATCGATTAGCCAATGCAGTGGATACTGCTTTTTTTGAAGGTAAAGGATACTGTTTTATTGAAGAAATGCCTAATGGAACGGTGACCCAATTTAGCAATAAGTTTGAAATGGACGGAATGGTTTTTATGGAACCTAATGCACATCTCTTCAGTTTCAATAATCCTTACGGGGCTTGTCCGAAGTGTGAAGGATATGGTGATGTAATTGGCATAGATGAAGATCTTGTAATACCTAATTCTGGGTTGTCTGTATTTGAAAATGCGATATTTCCATGGCGCGGTGAGAGCATGAGTTGGTATAAAGACCAATTAGTAAATTCCGCCTATAAGTTTAATTTTCCTATTCATAAACCATGGTTTCAACTTAGTGAGGAGCAAAAACTATTGGTCTGGCAAGGCAATGAGCATTTTGTAGGAATAGATAAATTCTTCCGGCAATTAGAAGAAAAGAGCTATAAGATTCAAAATAGGGTAATGCTCTCCAGATATAGAGGTAAAACAAGATGCAACTCCTGCAAAGGGAAGCGCCTTAGATTGGAGACCAATTATGTTAAGATTGATAACAAGTCTATTTCAGATCTTGTGGAATTGTCAATTGAAAACTTAATCACATTTTTTGATAAGCTTACATTAAGTGAATACGACTCGCAAATCGCAAAAAGATTATTAGCAGAAATCAAAACCAGGCTAAGTTATTTGGATAAGGTTGGGTTGCGTTATTTAACAATCAACAGAAAATCAAATAGTCTTTCAGGTGGAGAAAGTCAGCGAATAAACCTGGCAACATCTCTTGGCAGTAGTTTGGTTGGATCTATGTATATCCTGGATGAACCAAGTATTGGCTTACATCCGAGAGATACAGAGAATCTTATAATGGTTTTAAAATCTCTAAGAGATTTAGGTAATACCGTTATTGTTGTTGAGCATGATGAAGATATAATGCTAGCAGCAGATGAGGTTATCGACATTGGTCCGGAAGCTGGCACCCATGGAGGCGAAGTGGTGGCCCACGGGCCTATGGATGCAATCCTAAAATCATCCTCACTTACGGCAAGTTACCTGAATGGAACCATGGAAATTGAAATTCCCAAAAAACGCCGAATCTCTAATTACTTTATTGAAATTAAGGGAGCCAGGGAAAACAATTTAAAGAATATTGATGTCACTTTCCCCCTTAATATGCTTACAGTAGTAACGGGTGTTTCAGGAAGTGGGAAAAGTACATTGGTAAAAAAATTACTTTACCCAATTTTGCTTAAAGAAGTCGGTGGATATGGAGAAAAAGCAGGCCAATATACCGAAATGTCCGGAAAGTTTCAGTCTGTAAAAAACGTTGAGTTCGTAGATCAAAACCCAATAGGAAGATCTTCTCGTTCAAATCCGGTCACGTATATTAAAGCTTATGATGATATAAGGGCCTTATATGCCTCACAGAAATTGAGTAAACTCAGAGGTTATCAAGCCAAACACTTCTCCTTTAATGTGGATGGAGGTAGGTGTGAAAAGTGCAAGGGAGAAGGTGAGATTACTGTAGAAATGCAGTTTATGGCTGATGTTCATTTAGAATGCGATACCTGTGGCGGAATGCGTTTCAAGAAAGAAGTTCTGGAAGTGAAATTTGAAAATGCCAATATTGATGATATATTGAACATGACCATAGATGATGCCATTGCATTCTTTGAAACTAATTTAAAAACCAAAATAGTTGGTAAATTAAAACCACTGCAAGAGGTAGGTCTGGGCTATGTTACCTTAGGCCAATCCTCTTCTACCCTCTCCGGTGGAGAGGCACAAAGGATTAAACTGGCGTCATTCCTTGTAAAAGGGACAACTAAAGAGAAGGCTTTATTTATTTTTGACGAACCTACTACGGGGCTTCACTTTCATGACATTAAAAAGCTTTTAAAATCTTTTAACGCTTTAATAGCCAGTGGCCATTCTATTGTTGTTATAGAGCATAATATTGAATTTATCAAATGTGCAGATTATGTAATAGATCTTGGACCCGATGGAGGCGATAATGGTGGTGAACTTATTGCTTTCGGTACT
>CBDTVT010000014.1:0-29719 GCA_965364275.1 uncultured Eudoraea sp.
CCTGATAGAGCTTACAACATTACGTATTCTGATTTTGATTTAGACACCTTTTTTAAAGGGGTTACTTTAGACGAAGTCCGTATTGAACCTTTAAATCCTGGAAACGGAACCATAATTACAGGACATGTAGATTACGCTACCATTAATGGAATAGTATGGAGAGAATTGTTGTTTGGCAAAAAATTAAATTTAAATGAGATTGCCTTCGAACAACCATTATTTGAAGTGACACTTAGTGCAGATACTACTAAAAATACCAGTGGAAAAGGGTTACAAGTAATGTTTGGTGATATAATATCGCGTGCGGATCTAAACAGTTTTCGCATTCAAAATGGTTCAATTATTTTAAGAGATCCTGTTTCACAAGACATAAAAGGTGAGGTAAAGCGATTAAATATACTGGCGACTGAAATAGAAACTGATTCTTTGAAATTCAAAAATCTGATACCATTTCAAGTGGGCAATTTAAATGTAGATATAGATAGTGTAACATTCAAACCAAACGAATATACAGATATTAGCTTAGGTCACTTTCATTATAACCTGATGGACAAAGAGATTTTGCTGAATGATATTTCCCTGGGCTATTCCATAGATTGGGTTGAAGTTAGTAAACGCGCGGGGGTCCAAAACGATATAATTGAGTTAAATGTAAAAGAAATTGGTATACATAAGCTTGAGCCATCAAGTAATTTTTATACGCAATTAGATATTGAAGCCCAAAAGGTTTCTGTTGACGAACTGAACATTAAACTACAAAGAAATAAGAATATTTCCAGACCTCCTGATGAAGCTAAACCTATGTTTCAAGGTATTATTAAAGCAATTCCAATGGCAATTCTTATAGACTCCGTTCAAATTTCGAATTCTTCCGTAACCTATGGTGAACTTGGAGTTAAAAAAAGTGAATCAGGATCGCTTAAAATTCAGGAAATTAATGGAAATATTACCGGGGTCACTAACATGCCTGAAGAACAAATGAATAAAGGTCAATTAGACGCTAAAATTAGTGCCAGCCTTGAAGGTAAAGCCGGAATTAATGTTGTGTTAAGTATTCCATATGATAAGGAAATATTTTCATTAGCCGTAGATGTTGGAGCAATGGATTTGACCAGCTTAAACCCAACCTTAAAACCCCTGGCTGGCGTTGAAATGGTTACTGGACAAATGAGCCGAATTCAGTTTCATATGAATGCTGGTGCGGTTCAATCCCAAAACAAACTGGTATTTGATTATAGTAACTTACATGTGAAATTGACTAGTGAAAAGAGCAAGGATAAATCTAAGAAAAAGGTGTTGCTTTCTGTAATTGCCAATACTGCCATCCGGCCAAATAATATGCCTGGCCAGGACAAATACCTTGTTGCAGAATATCAAACTAAAAGGAACGTAAATCGCTCACCAATTAATTATATTGTTCAAGGATTAATTAATGGGTTTACCAGAATTGTTCCGGGAAAAGGTATACAAAAAATGATTAATAAGGATGACAAAAAGGGTAAAAAGGGTAACTAAAAAATGAACCTCTATTATTCATTAATTTCTGCAAGTAACAAAGGATTTGCTTATATAAATATAATGTTTGCCTGTGCTTGGGAATAAATTCATAAACCGCAAGGAATTCTAAAAGTGCCATTAAAGCTCATGTCCGCAATATCCTGATAGAGCTGAACACGATAAGAAGAACACAGGCCATCCAAATCCCTAAGGCTATGAGGATCATTTAATTAATGATTTTTCAACCGATAAAAGAAACAATTTAGTACTTTAGTATGAATTGTTTTTCTCCCCTCCTCTTTAGTTTTGGACCAACATAAAAACACCAAAACATGAAAAGCACGGTATTCAAATTTGGTGCTTACGGGTTCAATTTTACGCTACGACTACAACGAAAATAAAATAACTATGCAATCATTTGCCAAAACTCCGACACAATATATTTCCGAACTACCTGAGGACAGAAAAGAGCCCATAATTAAGTTACGTGAAACTATCTTAAAAAACCTTCCTGGGGGTTTTGAGGAAGTAATGAGCTATGGTATGATAGGCTACGTGGTGCCCCATTCTATATATCCGTCAGGATACCATTGTAATCCCGTGCTCCCTTTGCCATTTATAAATATTGCTTCACAAAAAAACTTTATAGCCCTTTATCATATGGGAATTTATAGCCAAAAAGATTTATATAACTGGTTTGTTTCGGAATATCCTAAACATGTAAAAACCAAATTAGATATGGGTAAAAGTTGTATTCGTTTTAAAAACATAGAGCATATTCCCTATTCGCTAATAGGCGAATTAGCGGCAAAAATGTCTGCTGAACAGTGGATAAATATATACGAACAGGCCTGGAAAAAATAAGCGGAAACCTATGAAAAAAGAGTTGCCGGATTAGGTGGGGTTTTTTTAAAACAAAAGATCCGGATAAGATAAAGGACTGGTATAAAAATCATTTAGGCCTTAATACAGACCAATACGGATGTGCCTTCTGGTGGAAAGACAAAGAAGGTAATGATTGTTCCACACAATGGAGCCCTTTTAAGGAAGATACCTCCTATTTTAAACCCAGTAAAAAAGAGTTTATGATGAATTTTCGGGTGGAAAATTTGGTAGAATTATTAGCCGCTTTAAAAGAGGAAGGTGTTACCATTGTCGGAGAAATTAAGAAATATGAGTATGGGAAATTTGGATGGATTCTGGATCCGGAAGGCAATAAACTAGAGCTTTGGGAACCAGTAGATAAAGCATTTTTTTGATACCAAAATAATTATTACATTTAAGAGAGTATTAACCAACACAAAATAATCATGTCAGAAGAAAATAAGGATCCCGAAGACAAAGCAGAAGGTGCCTTCGATAAAGCTAAAAATAAAGCCAAAAAATCTGCTAAGGAAGCCAAAGAGAAAGCCAAGGAATTTACTGAAGAAGCTAAGGAATCTGCTAAAGAGTTTGCAGATGAGGCCAAAGAATCTGCTAAAGAAGCCAAAGAGAAAGCCAAGGAATTTGCTGAAGAGACTAAAGAATCTGCTAAAGAATTTGCAGACGACACAAAAGAAGCTGCCAGTGATTTTGCTGAGGACGCCAAGAAAACTGCAGATGAATTTTCTGAGGGCGTGAAAGGCGTAACTGAAGCTGAAAATAAAAAAATACTGGCCGGCATATTGGGTATAGTATTAGGCGCTTTTGGAGTTCATAAGTTTATATTAGGATATCAGAAGGAAGGTTTTATCCTTTTGGGAATAACCATTGTTGGCTTCGTGCTTAGCTGCATTGGTATAGGTATATTTATGGTATGGATCAGTGGTATGATCGGATTAATAGAAGGTATTATTTACCTTACCAAGTCTGATGAGGATTTCTATAACACCTACCAGGTGGGTAAAAAGCCCTGGTTCTAAAATCTAAAAGTCAGGTTTTTTACGATCTGACTTTTTTTATTAAATCTATTATCGTAATATTGCAATATATAAATATGTAATGGGAACAACCAAAACGCAAATATTTACTGCCGAACAAAATCAATTGGCTACCATTTTAAAGGTATTGGCCAACCCCGCAAGGATTGCCATCTTACAGCATATTAGTAGTCAGAAAGACTGTATCTGTAATGATATAGTTGAAGAAATAGGGCTCGCACAACCTACCATTTCCCAGCATTTAAAGGAACTCAAAAGCATTGATTTAATTGAAGGTGAAATAAGCGGTAAAAGGGTCTGTTACTGTATCAACCAAAAGAAATGGGCGGAAATACTAGCGTTAATTAATGACTTCTTTAATAAAACAAATGTAAACTGTTGCTAAAAACGAATTAATGAAAACAAAAGAATTTTTATCTCTCCTAAGGGATAATGGAAATAAAGAATTAGTATTTGATTACAACAAAGGGGCGCTAGTGGGCGCCAACTATCACCTTACAGAGGTAAAAAATATCATCGTTGACTCTGTGGATTGTGGTGCAGGAACTGATTTTTGGAAAGAAACCATAGTTCAACTCTGGGAAAGTCCGGCCGAATTAGACAAAACAAAATATATGTCTGTTTCTAAAGCACTTCAAATTCTAAACAGGGTAAACGAAATTAAACCTATGAATTTAGAAGCTGAGCTTAAAATTGAATATAGCAACGCTAACTTTCACACCGCTCAGTTGTTTATTGATGAGTACGAAATTCTTGAAGACCTTTTACTTATTAAACTCTCGGTGGAAAAGACTGACTGTAAGGCGAAGGAAGAATGCGGTGTCCCTGTTGAAATTAATGCAGAAAAAGAAGCCTGTTGTTCTCCCGGCGGAGGTTGCTGTTAGTAATTCGGTGATATAACCCAGATGTCCATAAACCATTTAAATGAGCCTGGCTTTTTAATTAGAGAAATGTCCGGGGCCCATTGGCCGGCAGTTATTCAAATATATAAGCAAGGCATTGACACAGGCTTTGCAACATTTGAAAAGGAGATTCCCTCCTATGAACAATGGAACCGTAATCATCTTTCAAGTTGCAGATTAGTAGCTTTAAGAGATGATAAGGTCGTAGGCTGGGCAGCACTTTCCCCGGTCTCTGGCAGATGTGTTTATGGCGGTGTTGCAGAGGTAAGTGTTTATGTTGCAGAAACAGTAAGAGGTTTCGGTCTTGGTAAACTTCTTATGGAAGAACTTATTACCGCTAGTGAAAAGGAGAATTTCTGGACTTTACAATCAGGTATTTTTCCGGAAAATACAGGGAGTATTGAACTTCATAAAAAAGTTGGATTTCGTTATTTGGGCAAACGCGAAAGAATAGGCCAGTTGGACGGGATTTGGAAAGACAATTTACTATTTGAAAGGCGAAGTGAAATTGTTGGTATAAACTAAAAGATTTTTTTAAACAATTTGCAGAGAAGGAATTGAACTAGGAAGTCTCGCTATTTTCAGTAAGTTTTCTTTCCAACTCTGCCTGGAATTCTTCCATAACAGGCCTTACCGTACTCTCAGGCAAGTCTGCTATTTTTATATACATCAAGCCGTCTACCGAATTATTAAATAACGGGTCAACATTAAATGCTACTACCCGAGCATTTTGTTTAATATACTTTTTTATAAGTACCGGTAACCTAAGGCTGCCGGGTTCAACCTCATCGATTAAGCGGTCAAATTTATTGAGATCTGCCTCTGTTTCATCAAATATAAATTCCTTATCGGCATCGTTCAATTTCACTTTAAATTCCTTTTTCGGCCTGATATATTGTGCTACATATGGATCCCAATAATTAGATTTCATAAATTCTATCATAAGGGACTTGGAAAAATTTGAAAATTGATTGCTTATACTAACCCCTCCAATTAAAAATTTATGTTCAGGATGCCTTAGGGTGGTATGAACTATCCCCTTCCAAAGCAAAAACAAAGGCATTGGTTTTTGTTGATATTCCTTAACAATATAGGCGCGTCCCATTTCAATGGATTGCTGCATCATCCCGTATAATTCAGGTTCAAACCCAAACAGGTCCTGTAAATAGAAACCATCAATCCCATAGTTCTTAAAAATCTCGGAACCCATCCCCATTCTATAGGCACCGACTATTTTTTTTTCGGCATTATCCCACAGAAACAAATGGTGGTAGTACGAATCAAATTTATCCAGATCAATAGCATTGTTGGTCCCCTCGCCAATTGCCCTGAATGTAAGTTCTCTTTGTCTTCCTATTTCCTTTAGAATAAAAGGCATATCTTTTTCCTGAGCCAAAAACACCTCATAATTTTTACTTTCTAATAAACGACAATCCTTCTCTCTTAATCTTTCTAATTCGCCTTGTATTACCTCCGTCCGCATTTCACCGGCTATCTTTCTTGGAGGTTTTGGTATTTTTAAAGTGGTGGGTATCTGGTTTATTAATCGCTCTTTTTCATACGCATTGGCGAGCATATATGTTTTTTTACGCAACAGTTCTGAAAACTCCTCTAAGCTTTCATGTTCCTTCTGGGATTTCACAGAAATAGGTTGTCCTATTCTTACTTTGATGGCCCTGTTCCTTTGAGTGGTTACTTCAGAAGGTAATTTGGCTGTCCTGAAAATGTCATTGAATTTTGATAAATGATAGAATAATTTACTATTCTTTGCATGAAAATAAATAGGAACAATAGGCACCTCAGCTTTTCGAATAAGTTTTAAAGCTGATTCCTCCCAGGGCTTGTCAACTATTAGTTTCCCATCTTTATAGGTAGACACTTCACCTGCCGGGAAAATACCCAGGGGGTGTCCATCCCTTAAGTGACTCAAAGCACTTTTAAAACCGGCAATACTGCTTTTGGCATCTTTGTGGTTTTCAAAAGGATTCACAGGCATTATATAGGGTGCCATTGGTTCCACCCTGTGAAGTAAAAAATTGGCAATAATCTTGAAATCGGGCCTCTGTTTCAACATTAACTTCAGAAGTAAAACTCCATCAATACCTCCCAGCGGATGATTGCTAATAGTAATATAGGCCCCCTCCCTGGGTAGACGTTTAATATCATCTTCCGGAATTTCAAAGTTAATTTCATAGTGTTCCAGAATGGCGTCGAGGAATTCAGGTCCTTCCAATTGTTTATGATTGTCATAAAACTTATTAATGTCTGACAATTTGGTTAACCTAACCAGGATCCATCCCATGAACGTTCCGAAAAAACCATATCGTTGAAGATTTATTGCCTTGGCTACTTCTTTTACGGTGACTAAACCCATATATTATGTAACTATATATAAGTAAATATAGGGAAATCAAGAGGAGAGCCCCCTATTTTAACATAGTAAAAGTCTGCTATTAGTTTATTGCTTTACTACCAATTGCAAGGTTTCCTTTCCGCGCTGTTCTATAAGAACATCTCGACCATTCTGTAAAGATTTTATGGCATCTGTATTAAAATGTCGGATAGTATACAAAGAAACATCTTCATGACAGACTACCTTAAACTTTCCAGACAATTGATCCAATAAATCATTAAGCCGGTTAAACTTATTATCTACACAAACGGAAAAACTAATTGCGGAATTTTGAATAAGGTCCACCTTCATTTTATGATCATGAAGCAATTTAAAGAGGTCACCTATACTGTCCTCAACAATAAATGAAAAATCAAGGGAGGAGAGTTTCATCAACACCTGGTTCTTCTTAACGATAAAACAAGGAATTTCGGGTTCAATGCTTATACCTTTGCCAACTGTAGTGCCGGCATCCCTGGGATTATTAAACGATTTTACATGCAGTGGTATTTCCTTTCTCTGCAGTGGTTGTAAGGTCTTGGGGTGGATTACAGAAGCCCCATAAAAAGCTAGTTCTATAGCCTCGCGATAAGATATTTTGTTTAAAAGACTTGTCTCTTCAAAATACCTCGGATCTGCATTAAGAACTCCCGGAACATCTTTCCATATGGTAACAGAATTGGCATTAAGACAGTAGGCCAGAATAGCAGCAGTGTAATCAGAACCTTCTCTGCCAAGTGTTGTGGTAAAATTATTATCGTCACTTGCCAAAAATCCCTGCGTAATGTATAATTTATTCTTTTCTACACCCTCTGAAATTAACTGTTGTGTTTTTTCCCAGTTTACCCTGCCATCTCTATAGTTGTCATTAGTCTTTATAAAATCTCTAATATCCATCCAATAGTTTTTAATCCCTACTTCATTTAGGTACATACTCACTATGGTAGTTGAAAGTAATTCACCATATCCTACTACCTGGTCATAAACAAAACTGTAATTAGGAGATTTGTTCCATGCTAAAAAGCCTTGTACTTCTTCAAAAAGAAGATTAACCTTTTCATAAACCGGATGTTTTTTGTCCTCAAATAAGGCCTCCAGTAGAGTTTGGTGATACAAAACCACTTCCTCAAAAGCATTTTTTAATCCCACCTTATTATCAAAATACGCTTTAACCACAGCCTCCATTGCATTGGTCATTTTTCCCATGGCAGAAACCACCAAAAACGTGTTCTGATGTCCTGTCACCTCAAGAACTTTAACTAAATTTCTGATTCCTTCGGCATCTTTAACGGATGCTCCTCCAAATTTAAATACTCTCATAACTTGCTTAAATATTCCTGAATACCTCTTTCATCTAAATGTACCACATCCCAATCGCGCAATACCCTGGCTCCTTTCTTTTCATAAAAATCAATGGCCGGCTCATTCCAGTCGAGCACATCCCACGATATACGTTTAACGCCCAATTTCGCTCCAAATTTTACAACCTCATCAAGTAGGGCGGTACCAAGGCCACTGCCACGGAAGGTTTCCGAAACAATCAAATCTTCCAAATGTAATACAGGACCTTTCCAGGTTGAATACCTGGGATATATCAATGCCATCCCCTCAACACTGTTATTCATAACCCCCACGAAACAATGAAATAATTTATCATTACCAAATCCGTCATGTACCAGACCCTCTGTCGTCATCTCAACTGCATTCTCCTCTTTCTCGAAACTTGCCAATTCTTTTATTAATTCCAAAACCGCGGGCATATCCTCTGCCACTGCTTCCCTGATTTGATATTCCATAACTGTTACAAATAAAACACAAAGTTATAAATTTAAAAAACTTACCATTTCCGAAAACCTTATAGTTTAACAAAATAACCGATATTTGTACTTAAATAAAACAACCTTCCTAAATGGATAAAAAAAATAAAACTCTTGGGGAGTTTATTATTGAAAATCAGGATTCTTTCCAATATTCTTCCGGGGAGTTATCTAAATTGATAAACGCCATAAGACTTGCATGCAAGGTAGTAAATCACGAGGTTAATAAGGCAGGACTTATAGATATCCTCGGAGCAGCAGGAGACACCAATATCCAGGGTGAAGATCAACAAAAATTAGATGTCCTTGCCAATGAAAAATTTATTCAGACACTAAAAAACAGGGAAATAGTATGCGGTATAGCGTCTGAGGAAGAAGACGATTTTATCAGCGTTAACAGTAATGACGAACTGCATCAGAACAAATATGTTGTCCTTATTGATCCTTTGGATGGTTCCTCTAATATTGACGTAAATGTATCTGTCGGTACCATTTTCTCTGTTTATAGAAGAATTACCCCTGTTGGAACCCCTGTTACCCTTGAAGATTTTCTTCAGCCCGGCATTAACCAGGTAGCTGCCGGTTATATAATCTATGGCACCTCAACCATGCTTGTGTATACTACAGGATACGGAGTCAACGGATTTACACTAAATCCGGCTATAGGCACATTCTATCTTTCCCATCCGGATATGCAGTATCCGGAAACAGGTAAAATATATTCGGTTAATGAAGGTAATTATATTCATTTTCATCAGGGTGTAAAGGATTATATTAAATACTGCCAATTAGAAGAGGAAGACAGACCATACACATCAAGATATATTGGTTCTCTGGTTTCAGATTTTCACAGAAATATGATAAAGGGTGGTATTTATTTATATCCAAAAAGCAGCATTGCTTCTAATGGTAAATTACGCCTGCTCTACGAATGTAATCCCATGGCTTTTATAGCAGAACAAGCAAATGGAAAAGCCAGTGATGGTTATACAAGAATAATGGAAATACAACCAACAGAATTACATGAACGCGTGCCTTTCTTCTGTGGCAGCACTAAAATGGTAGAAAAAGCAGAAGAATTTATGGCCAGACAAAAGGACCAGGGAAACCAATAATATTTTCGTTTTTTATTTATTTCCTTCTGCTAATGCTTTAGGATATAGAGATAATCTTCAAAATTGATTCTACCGCTAAAAATAGCCACAGATTCTTCTATAATTTTGTTAGCTTTTTTGGTAGGAAATCCCAATCCGATAGCATATTTCTTTAACAGTACCATTTCCACGTCTTCCACATCATGATCAGCATATATTAATCTAAAGAGATCGTATAATCGCTCAAGGCGTTCTTTTAAACTATTCGAAGCAGTAATAGGATATTTGTTAGATTTCTTCATTACCTCCTTATATTCCTCATTGGTAATATCAAGTTTACTGGCAAAATTATCCAACAAAACTTTTTCCCTGGGATTAACCTCACCATCAACTGCAGCCAGGGATGCTAAAGAGGCGAAATGTGCTAAATTTCGACGATGTTCACTATGAAAGTATAAATCTATTATAGCCATAAAACAGTACTAATTTAAGCTGTAAAGATACTTTTTTTAAAGGTTATACTTTTAATAATTATTTAAAATATTTAACAAATTCCTTCAAATCGGGATTCAATATTTATGATTGGTTTCAAAGAGAAATTTGTAAATTCACAGAGCTATCCGCAGGCTCATTTTGTGTTGAAAACCAAATCCCAACCAGGAAGGGAATAACCCCCTATACAAGAACAGGACACCGAAAAGATAAGTGTCCAATATTATTAATCTGTTGCCTGCAAAAATCAAAAAGCCAGAAGGGAAAGAATGACAAAACAACAACTTTATAATCTGGCAGAAGATTGGTTTAGGCAACAAGATTGGAAGCCTTACCCATTTCAATTAAAAACCTGGTCGGCCTTTTTAAATGGTAAACACGGCCTCCTAAATGCTCCTACCGGGAGTGGTAAGACCTATGCATTGTGGTTTCCTATAGTCTTAAACTATCTCAAAAATAACCCTGATTATAAGACAAAACATAAAAAAGGACTAAAAGCCATTTGGATTACTCCCTTAAGGGCTTTGTCTCATGAAATAAAACAATCCGCAGAAAGAGTGATCGGGGATTTAGATACTCAGCTTACCGTGGGTATACGCTCCGGAGATACCTCAACTGCCGAAAGGGCCAGGCAAAGGAGAGTTATGCCCGACCTGCTCATTACCACCCCGGAAAGTCTGCAATTGCTTTTAGCCACAAAAGGATATGATGCAATTTTTAAGAACTGTTCTGCTATTGTGGTAGATGAATGGCACGAATTACTGGGTACTAAACGAGGGGTACAAACAGAACTTGGGTTATCACGACTTAAGGGCATTGCAAAAGATATACGTATTTGGGGTATATCCGCCACCATTGGCAATCTTGAGCAGGCACGAGAAGTACTGCTGGGTCCGAAATCTTCTGCTCACCAAAATTCTGTCATGATACGGGCCAATCTGAAAAAAAAGATTACGGTAAAAAGCATTATTCCCAAAGAGATGGAAACTTTTCCCTGGCGGGGCCATTTGGGCCTGCGGTTGCTTGATGAAGTTATTCCTATAATAAATAATAGTAAAACAACCCTGCTATTTACGAATACCCGAAGTCAGTGTGAAATCTGGTTTCAAAAAATCCTCGAAAAACACCCCGAATTAGCGGGGGAAATTGCAATGCATCACGGAAGTATAAATAAGGAAACAAGGCAATGGGTAGAACAAGCCATAAGAAATGAAAGTCTAAAAGCTGTGGTTTGTACCTCCAGCCTGGATCTCGGTGTAGATTTCGCACCGGTGGAAACCGTAGTGCAAATTGGCGGACCAAAAGGTGTTGCCCGGTTTATGCAACGGGCAGGAAGAAGCGGTCACAGGCCGGGAGAAGAAAGTATTATATATTTCCTTCCTACCCATGCAATTGAGCTCGTGGAAGCTTCCGCACTGAAACAAGCGGCTGAAAAGAAAGCAGTTGAAGACAGGCTCCCCTATCTCAATAGTTTTGATGTATTGGTTCAATACTTAATAACCCTTGCAGTCTCAGATGGATTTTTCCCGGACAAGATCTTTCCGGAAATTAAGCAAACCTTTTGCTATCAAAGCATCACAGTCGATGAATGGCACTGGCTGTTAAACTTCATTGTTTTGGGAAGTCAGAGTCTACAATCCTATGATGAATACAAAAAGGTAGAAGTTGATGAAAATGGAAAATTCAAAGTTACCAATCGTGGGATTGCCATGAGGCATAGGTTTCAGATAGGCACCATTGTTGGCGATGCAAATATCACTGTTCGCTATCAGAAAGGAGGTTATATTGGAACCATAGAAGAATCTTTTATTTCTAAATTAAAGCAGGGTGATGTGTTTACCTTTGCGGGGAGAAACCTGGAATTTATCCGCATAAAGGAAATGCAGGCTCATGTGCGAAATTCATCCAAAAAATCCTCAAAGGTCCCGGCATGGATGGGTGGAAGATTAACACTGTCTGCACAGATGTCAAAATTATTGAGAGAGGAACTTTATTCTGTTCAACTAGACCAAAAAGATCAGTCCCCTGAAATTAGGGCGCTTAAAACATTATTTTCCAGACAACAATTGGAAAGTATAGTGCCTAAACCAGATGAGTTTTTAATAGAGACCTTTCAAACCCAGGATGGTTACCATCATATTTTTTATCCCTTTGAAGGTAGGTTTGTACATGAGGCGATGGGCAGTTTACTGAGTTACAGAATTAGCCTGTTATCTCCAATAACTTTTTCCCTCGCCTTTAATGACTATGGTTTTGAACTCTTGTCGGATAAAGAAGTGGATATGCAACAGGTTCTTGATAACAATTTATTTACAACCTCCTACTTGATTGAAGATCTTCAAAAAAGCTTGAATTCAACGGAGATGGCGCGTCGAAAGTTCCGTGATATTGCAGTGATTAGCGGAATGGTTTTTACAGGATACCCGGAAAAAGGTATCAAAATGAAGCATTTACAGAGTAATTCACAACTATTGTTTGATGTTTTCAGGGATTATGAATCGGATAACCTATTGTTTCAGCAAGCCTTCAGAGAGACTTTTGAACATCAGTTGGAAGAAGGTCGCTTGCGAATTGCTCTGGAACGTATTGCAGGGCAAGAGATCGTATGGAGACCTTGTACCAGCCCTACCCCCTTCTCTTTCCCATTAATCACGGACAGATTGAGGGAAAAACTATCCAGTGAAAAGCTGGCGGACCGTATCAAAAGAATGACCGCCATTTTAACCAAAAGCAAATAAAAAATCAATGAAATCGCCTGTCGAATAAGAATTCATTCATTTCACAAACATTACATTATCTATCTTTGAAAAGATGACCCAAACCATTCAAATTCAAGATCAGAATTTCATCCTGCATCCAAGCGGTACCCTTTTTTGGCAGGAGCAGGGCATCCTTCTGATCAGCGATGTGCATTTGGGTAAAATCTCCCATTTTAGGAAATTCGGTGCAGCAGTACCTCAGTGTGCTATTTACAAAAATTTTGATTTATTGGATTCTACTATTGCTTTTTTTGATCCCAAAGTGGTTTGCTTTTTAGGCGATTTGTTCCATTCTTCATTAAACCGGGAATGGGAACTCTTTGAAAAATGGGTTAAGAATTCTAAGTTAAAATTTATTTTAGTTAGAGGGAATCACGATATAATTTCACCTCTGAGATATGAGCGAATTGGAATTCAGGTAGTATCAGAGTTAATCTCAGAAAAATTTCTTCTCACTCATCATCCGGAAGAGCGACAAGGGTATTTCAATTTTTCAGGACATATTCATCCGGCAATTAAGCTCAGAGGAAGAGGTAAACAATCTCTTCGCCTTCCTTGTTTTTTCAAGACACAAGATCAATTAATCCTTCCTGCATTCGGCAAATTTACAGGAACGCACACATTGAAGAAAGAAGAGAAAGACGAGGTTTTTGCCATTGCGGATGACATTATTATAAAAATTTGATCCAAACCTTGGTCTGCCATACATTCAGCATTTATATTTGCACAAAATTTAACGGTTGACCATATCTTCATTGCAGCAACTGTATGCACAGTCTCCTCAACTCAGGAAACTGCAAGATTTTATTGCCCAAAACCAGCCCAATATTACTTTAAATGGCCTTAGCGGATCCTCTTTTTCCTTTGTAACCTCTGCAATCTTCAATAAAATAGATCGGCCTTTTCTCCTGGTCTTGAATGATAAAGAAGAGGCCGCATATGTACTTAACGATCTGGAGCTACTCATAGGTGAAAGTGACGTGTTGTTCTATCCGGGAAGTTACCGAAGACCATACCAAATAGAAGAAACCGATAATGCTAATGTATTGCTCAGGGCAGAAGTTTTGAACCGCATAAATTCCCGAAAAAAACCTGCGGTTATCATTACCTATCCTGACGCACTTTTCGAAAAAGTGGTCACCAGAAAAGAACTGACTAAAAACACCCTGAAAATAAATAAGTCTGATACGCTTTCATTGGACTTTCTTAATGAAGTGCTTTTTGAGTACCATTTCAAACGGGTCGATTTTGTTACTGAGCCTGGTGAGTTCTCTGTACGGGGTGGTATCCTGGATGTCTTTTCCTTCTCGCATGATGAACCTTACAGAATAGAATTTTTTGGAGATGAAGTAGAGAGTATCCGGACTTTTGATGTAGAAACCCAACTTTCTACCGACAAGGTTAACCGGATAAGAATAATTCCCAATGTAGAAAATAAACACCTTAATGAAAGCCGGGAAAGTTTCCTGAAATACATTAGTCCGGACACCGTCATATTCCTAAAAAACCCGGAATTAACTTATAACAGAGTTGATTTGTTTTTTGAAAAAGCGCAAAAGGCATTTGGAGAACTCAATTCTGACCTAAAACAATCGAAACCCGAAGAATTATTTACCAATTCCAACTTGCTTAAAGAGCAATTAACAAGTTTTACTCTTGCTACTTTAGGTGGTTTTGATAATATGCCAAATTCTGAGCGTATAGATTTTAACACTACACCTCAGCCTTCCTTCAACAAGAAATTTGATTTACTTATCACTAATCTCAATGAGAACAACCGCCAAGGCTATGAAAATTATATTTTCTGTTCCTCGGAAGTACAAACCAAAAGGTTCCATGACATTTTTGATGAAGTAGATGAAAATGTACATTATAAAACTAAAGTCTTCCCATTATATCAGGGTTTTATAGATCATGACCTTAAGGTTGCGTGTTACACAGACCATCAGATTTTTGAGCGCTATCACAAATTTCATTTGCGAAATGGTTATGCCAAAAAACAGGCCATTACACTAAAAGACCTCAACAAATTAGAAATAGGCGACTATGTTACCCATATAGACCATGGAATAGGCAAATTTGGAGGGCTTCAAAAAATTGACGTAGAAGGCAAAAAACAAGAGGCCATTAAATTAATGTATGGCGAGCGCGACATTCTATATGTAAGTATTCATTCACTACACAAGATCTCCAAATACAATGGAAAGGATGGAGCTGTCCCTAAAATATACAAATTAGGATCTGCTGCCTGGAAAAAACTTAAACAAAAGACAAAGTCGAGAGTAAAGAAAATAGCCTTTGATCTTATTAAAGTATATGCCAAAAGAAGACTGGACAAAGGATTTCAATACGCGCCAGACAGCTACATGCAACTGGAACTGGAAGCCTCTTTTATTTATGAGGACACCCCGGATCAAGGAACTGCGACAGCAGATATCAAAAAAGACATGGAAAGTGAAAGGCCTATGGATAGGCTGGTTTGCGGCGATGTTGGGTTCGGAAAAACTGAAGTTGCAATAAGGGCGGCATTTAAGGCGGCAGAAAACGGAAAACAAGTGGCGGTTTTGGTACCTACCACTATCCTTGCATTTCAACACCACAGAACATTCTCCAAACGACTGAAGGAAATGCCGGTTAAAGTAGATTATCTTAACCGTTTTAGAACTGCAAAAGAGAAGCGCATAATTCTTGATGAATTACAATCAGGCAAAATAGATATCCTTATAGGCACACATCAATTGGCTAGTAAAAATGTTCAGTTTAAAGACCTGGGATTGCTTATCGTTGACGAAGAACAAAAATTCGGAGTAGCAGTAAAAGACAAATTAAAATCAATAAAAGAAAATGTAGACGTTCTTACACTTACGGCTACTCCTATTCCAAGAACGCTGCAATTTAGTTTAATGGCGGCGAGGGATTTATCTGTGATAAATACGCCTCCACCAAACAGATATCCCATTGAAAGTCATGTGACACAATTTAATGAAGAAATAATACGTGATGCCATATCCTATGAAATTCAAAGAGGCGGGCAAATATTTTTTATTCACAACAGAATAGAAAATATTAAGGAGGTTGCCGGAATGATACAGCGGTTGGTTCCTGATGCAAAAGTAGGTATAGGCCACGGCCAAATGGAGGGCAGGAAATTGGAAACTTTGATGCTGGCTTTTATGAATGGGGAATTCGATGTATTGGTCTCTACTACCATTGTAGAAAGTGGTTTGGATGTGACAAATGCAAATACCATCTTTATTAATAATGCAAATAACTTTGGATTAAGCGATCTGCATCAGATGAGGGGACGTGTTGGCCGAAGTAATAAAAAAGCTTTCTGTTATTTCATTACACCCCCATATGAGGTAATGACCCCCGATGCCAGGAAACGAATTGAGGCATTGGAACAGCACACCGCATTGGGAAGTGGTTTTAACATAGCAATGAAAGACCTGGAAATTCGAGGAGCAGGAGACCTGTTAGGAGGTGAGCAAAGTGGTTTTATAAACGAAATTGGCTTTGAAACCTATCAGAAAATATTGTCCGAAGCTATTGATGAATTAAAAGAAAATGAATTCAAGGACCTTTATGAGGAAACTGAAGGAAAGGAAAAAATATTTGTAAAAGATACACAGTTAGATTCAGATTTTGAATTGCTATTCCCCGATGATTATATTAACAACACCACAGAACGATTAAACCTTTATACCGAATTAAACACGCTTAAAACTGAAGAAGAACTTCAAAAATTCGAGTCTCAACTTATTGACAGATTTGGTGCGTATCCAACACAGGTAGAGGATTTGCTAAACTCAGTACGAATCAAGTGGATTGCCACAGGTATTGGATTAGAAAAGGTTGTTTTAAAAAAAGGAAAACTATTGGGCTACTTTATTTCAGATCAGGAGTCTGCCTTTTTCCAAAGCCCGGAATTTTCAAATGTTCTTTCCTATGCACAACAGCATAATGAAACATGCACGCTTAAAGAAAAACAAACCCGTAACGGGCTTAGGCTACTTTTAATTTTCGATCATATTAAATCTGTAAATAACGCTCTGGAAGTGCTACAACCATTGTCAAAAAATCAGAAGATAGTTATTTAATGTAATTCTATAATTCGCTTCAAAAACGTTTAAGGTAGATCCCTGGTAGATGCTTCCCTAAAAGTACCTTACCGCTTTTTATTTTTTTTTGAATAAAATAGGCTACTTACCATAGCATTGCTGTATTTCATTATCTTTATCTGAATCATTTACCCGGTAAGTAAATATACATCTCTTCATTCCTGCCAGCATTAATTTAATATTGCTGTTTTACAAAGATTTTAAATCCTTTATTGTTTTAAAAGCAATGTCTACCTGGTCATCATTTACAATAATAGTGAATTCATTGGTTGTAGAAATAACTTCGTATAGGACAATCCCCTCCCAAGCCAATCGTTGAAAAATGAAATAGTAAATCCCCGGAACTGAAACATTCTCGGCAGGGAGTTTGACTGTAATGGAAGACAGGTTTTCAGCCTTTTGAGTACACTTTTCTTTTTTAAATAACTCTTCTATGATACTATCCAAACTATTACTTACCACTATATTAAGCTCGTTAACTCCTCTTGACGAGGTGTAAAAGACATCTTTATTTTTATTCACCTCTTCCAGGAGTTCAGTTTGCTTTTCTAAAATGGAATCGGATACCAGAAAAGTAAAATCTGTTAGTGATGAGCGTACTGTGATTTCCCCAATATTTTTAAGAACTTTTATTATTTTGTGGGTCGCTCTGAATTCAAGATCATCAGACAAGCGCTTAAGCGCCATAACTATAGCCCCATTGCGGATATCTTTCCCCAATTCTTCCTGAATTTCCGGTTTGATAAGACGCGACAAAGAAGTGAGATTAATAATTCCCTGGGCAAGAGCGCTTTGTAAAAATGGTTTCTTTTTGATGTAATGTTCTACAACAGACGAGATTGTTTTCATATTTTAAATATAGCCTTAAAAATAACATAATGTTATAAATAAAACAAATTTCTAAAAATGATAGAAAGCGTCTTCCAGGTGCTCTATGAGTAATTTGTCCTTTTGTTTTAGGATAGTAATGATATCAAACCTTACTTCCCTCTCAAATTTGTTAGTGTTTATATAATAATCTGCAGCGGTTACCAGCAGTCCTATTTTCTTTTTGCTTACCGTTTCAGCGATATTTTCAAAATATGCAGAGCTTCTCGACTTCACTTCAATTATAGCAATTGTATTACCCTTTTCCGCAATAATGTCAATTTCGGCTTTTAAATAGCGGTAATTACGATATAAAATACGGTATCCTTTTTCCACTAAATAAGCTGTGGCCAATTTTTCACCTTCCTTCCCAAACTCATTATGAGAACCCATAAATTGTCCAATTTCTTAAAAAATAAAGCAGTTTGTCGAAAATTTGGGGAAATCGGACCTAATTTCAACCAGAAGATTGTAATTTCCTTGCAGAATAACGAAAATACTTGGATGACCATAATATCCATTAAGTTTAAGCGTTAAGAATTTGCCCCTAAACACATGAACGTTCTTAAAGCCTAAAAAACTATGGAATACTTCGTTAATTGTAATACCTCTACATTAGCGCCCTACACAACACCCTTGGATAAATATAGGGCGGCGCATTTGTACAGAAGACTGGGTTTTAGTGCCTCAGTACAGACTATCAACCTGGCGGTTGGCCAAACGGCCGGCACTTTGGTAAATAGCTTAATCAATGAAGCGGTCAATATGGCCCCCACTCCTGCGCCTGCATGGGCAGATTGGAACAACAGTAACTATCCGGCAGACGATGATGTCGCGGGACAAGTTAGACGTGCCCAAAGAGAGGAATGGCGGATAAGCTATACCAATGGCTTGTTGAATAACAATCTCAGGGAGCGGCTAAGCTTTTTCTGGAGCAACCATTTGGTTACAGAATTGGACGTTTATGATTGTAATTCATTCCTTTACTATTATGTGAATTGTCTTCAGCGAAACGCCATTGGCAATTTCAGAACCTTTATTAGTGAAATGGGTCTTACCAGTGCCATGCTATATTATTTAGATGGTGTTTATAACAATGGTAATAATCCCAATGAAAACTTTGCAAGGGAATTGTATGAGCTTTTTACATTGGGTGAAGGAAACGGTTACACCGAACAGGATATTATTGAAACAGCTAAGGCCCTTACCGGTTATGTTGAAAGAGGTGAAATTGGTTGTGAACAGGTTCTTTTTGATCCTACACGATTTGACGCCGGACCTAAAACTATATTAGGTCAGACTGGCAATTGGGGTTATGATGATGTCATAAATATCCTTTTCCAACAAAGGCCAAATGAAATAGCCGGCTTTATATGTGAAAAATTATACGAATATTTTGTTCATCCTGATTCCAGTGATGATGCCGGTAATGCACAAGCGATAATTTCAGGTATGGCAAGCACCTTTGTTTCCAGTAACTTTGAAATTGCCCCTGTACTTACACAACTTTTCTCAAGTCAACACTTTTTTGATGATGAAGCAATAGGAGTCATTATAAAGAGTCCGTTTGATATTTACCTTAATCTAATTAATGAAACCAATTTCGCGTATGACAATGGAACTTTACTTAATGTGATTGATACAAGCCGACTTTTAGGGCAGGAACTTTTTGATCCTGTGGATGTTGCCGGATGGCAAAGAAACAGGACATGGATTAACACCAATTTTATGATAGGGCGATGGCTCTCTGCTGAAGTATATCTGGAAATGTTTTACCAGAATAACCCCCAGCAGTACCGTACTCTTGCAATGGATGCCGTTGGTGCTGCTGATAGCAATACGAGTAATCCCGAAACTGTGGTGAGAGCCATAGTAGATAAATTTACACCAAAAGGATTGCTTACACCCCAGGATTTTGAAAATGCAATGTCTGTTTTCAAAATTGAAGATGTACCGGAAAACTATTACGGTTCGGATTACATTCCTGGTGGACTTGGATTATGGATGCTTTCTGTTAGCCCGGAAGTACCTTCACAAGTATTCTTATTGCTTATGCATTTATCCAGACAACCTGAGTTTCAACTAAAATAAAACCTACGACTATGAGTAATAATCATATACCTATTAATATAAAAAACAATAACGGACACGACGAGGAACATAAGGAATGGAGCCGTCGATCCTTTTTACAGGCGTTGGGCATTGCCGGGTCTGGTTCTATGATGCTCGGCAGTAATATGCTGACTGCATCTGCACCGTCCCCACTGACCGCGGCTATTGCCAATGCCGATACAGATTGTATTTTGATCCTAATACGCCTTTCAGGTGGTAATGACGGATTGAGCACGGTTATCCCAATTGAGCAGTACGATACGTACGCCAACGCAAGACCTAATATCTATATTCCAGAAAGTAAGATCCTTAAACTTTCCGATGAGTTTGGAATCCCTACTTATATGAATTCCCTGGAACCCATGTGGGGTGCCGGCCAGGTAAAAGCAGTTCATGGTGTAGGTTATGAAAATCAAAGTTTATCTCACTTTACAGGATCTGATATTTATGCGAATACCGATTTAACAACTACCGGTTTTGATGGACTGAATACTGGTTGGATGGGTCGTTATTTTGAAAATATTTATCCTGATTATCTGGTAAACCCCCCTGCATCACCTGCAGCTATTCAAATTGGAAATTTTGGTAGTCTGGTATTCCAGGGTGAAGAAACCAACTATGCGTTTGTTACTTCTAATATTGATCAACTGGAAGAAATTGCAGAATCAGGAGTTCAGTATAGCCTGGATGACAGTTTGTTTAATAACTGTATGTATGGAGATCAGCTTAAGTTCTTAAGAGGAGTGGCTAATACCACTTATGAATACTCCGGACTTATCCATGAAGCGTATGAAAGAGGACAAAATCAGGTTCAATATCAGGACAATGGTTTTGCGAGGCAATTAGCCCTTTTGGCAAGACTTATTAAGGGTAATTTAGGTACAAAAGTGTATATGATTTCAATGGGAGGTTTTGATACCCACGGAAATCAACCACTTGCTCATGAACGTTTAATGTCCAATTTATCTATTGCCATCAATAACTTCTATGAGGATATTGCTTTTACACAACAAGATGAAAAGGTATTGAGTATGACATTTTCCGAATTCGGAAGACGAATATTTGAGAACGGTTCAAACGGTACAGACCACGGTAAGGCTGCCCCAACCCTATTTTTTGGTTCAGGGCTAAATGGCAGTGCTTTTGTAGGGGAACACCCTTCCCTGGAAAGTCCTAATGGGCGTGGAAACCTTGAATATACTATGGACTTTAGGGATCTGTATGCCACGGTCCTTGCAGAATGGCTGTGTGTCCCAATACCATTGGTAGAGCAGCATTTACTGGATCACCCATATGCGCCGGTTGATCTTGGCTTTAATTGTAGTGGAGTGGAATTCCCCCCTATTGTATATAGTGAAGGTCCTCCTACCCCTCCAATGCCGGAAGATCCGGTTGCAGAAGATCCAACTCCGGAATTGCTGGCAGCAATAGTTCACAAACCATTTTATCCCACTGGTAGTACACCGCATATCTATTTAGAAATGCCATTTACTGCTCATGTTGATATTCAATTATATAATATCCTGGGACAAAATGTTGGAACTGTCTATAATCAGATTATGTCGGAAGGTTCTATCGAAATCAATATAAGGGAAAATTTACCTTCGCATTTGTCTACAGGCAAATACATATATAGGATACAAGTTTCAGACCAAAAAATGTCTAAATCGATAATGGTAACTTAGGTTACCCCTACTTTGCATAATTGCCCCCGGACATCGGTAATCCTTTACAAAAGGATCTGGTGTTCCGGGGGTTTTCTTTTTCCGGGGTACTTGCTGTTTGGTCTGAAATAATAGTTATTTTTGTGCCTTAATTGATTTTCCATGTCGGAACACCCACATAAACCTGCCAGATATACAATCACAGCAGCTTTGCCTTATACAAACGGCCCTATTCATATTGGGCACCTGGCCGGAGTCTACGTCCCTGCCGATATCTATGCAAGATATCTCAGGTTAAATGGTAATGATGTGGCCTTTGTTTGCGGAAGTGATGAACATGGCGTGGCCATACCCATGAAGGCTAAAAAAGAAGGAGTTTCACCGAAAGAGATTATTGACAAATACCATAGCATTATAAAAAAATCGTTTGTAGATTTTGGAATATCATTTGACAATTATTCACGTACCTCCGCGCAAATTCATCATGAAACGGCCGGCGATTTTTTTAAAACTTTATACGAACAAGGTGATTTCCTGGAGGAGGTAACAGCTCAGCTTTACGATGAGGAAGCCCAGCAATTTCTTGCAGACCGATTTGTCATTGGTACCTGCCCTAAATGCGGTTACGAAGAGGCTTATGGAGATCAATGTGAAAACTGCGGTTCTTCACTAAATGCGACAGACCTTATAAATCCGAAATCGACAATTTCCGGAGCCGTACCAACACTTAAAGAAACCAAACATTGGTTCCTGCCCTTAGACCGGTATGAAGATTTTTTAAAAGAGTGGATCATAATTGGTCATAAAAACGATTGGAAACCTAACGTTTACGGGCAATGTAAATCATGGATAGATGATGGATTAAAACCAAGAGCCGTAACGCGCGACCTGGACTGGGGAATTCCTGTTCCTGTTAAAGGTGGTGAAGGGAAAGTATTATACGTTTGGTTTGATGCGCCTATTGGGTATATTTCATCTACCAAAGAATGGGCCGCCAGAACAGGAAAAGATTGGGAATTATACTGGAAGTCAAAAGATACCAAACTGGTCCATTTTATCGGAAAAGACAATATCGTTTTTCACTGTATTATTTTTCCCAGCATGCTTAAGGCACACAAGGACTATATTTTACCTGAAAATGTTCCGGCAAATGAATTTCTAAACCTGGAGGGGAATAAATTATCAACTTCAAAGAACTGGGCGGTTTGGCTTCACGAGTATTTGGTAGAATTCCCTGATATGCAGGATGTTTTGCGCTATACCCTTACCGCAAATGCCCCGGAAACCAAGGATAATGATTTTACATGGAAAGATTTTCAGGCACGAAATAACAATGAATTGGTTGCCATTTTTGGAAATTTCATAAACAGGATTGTGGTGCTTACCAACAAATACTTTGAAGGTGTTGTCCCGGAGCCAAATAAATTTACACAAGTTGATAAAGATACTTTAGAGACTCTGAAATCATATCCAGGAATCATTTCAGACTCTATTGAACACTATCGCTTTCGTGAGGCTAGCCAGGAATTAATGAAGCTTGCACGTCTCGGTAATAAATACCTAGCAGACGAAGAACCATGGAAGGTGATCAAGGAGGATAAAGACAGAGTGCAGACCATAATGTATATAGCACTTCAAATAGCTGCGGCTCTTGCCGTTCTGGCCGAACCTTTTTTGCCCTTTACCTCGGCAAAATTAAAAAGAATCTTGTCTATCTCGGAAAATACATCTTCCAGGAATTCTGATCTTGCAGAACTCTCCTGGTCTGATGTTACAAAAAAAGAAACTCTTCTACCAAAAGGTCTCCAAATAGGCGAACCTGAATTGCTGTTCCGAAAAGTAGAAGACAAGGAAATACAAACACAATTAAATAAACTGGAAGCCACAAAAAAAATCAACGAATCTGAAAATAAAACTGTTATGCCGCAAAAAGAGATCATAAATTTCGAAGATTTTACCAAAATGGACATGCGTGTCGGAACTATTTTAGAAGCTGAAAAGATGCCAAAAACTAAAAAACTCCTGGTTCTTAAGGTAGATACAGGAATAGATACCCGCACAATCGTTTCTGGCATTGCCGAAAGCTTTAGTCCTGAGGAAATCATAGGTAAACAGGTAACCGTGCTGGTAAATCTTGCTCCCAGGGCCCTCAGAGGAGTAGAAAGTGAAGGCATGATTTTAATGACTGAAAATGCAGATGGGAAACTGATATTCCTTAACCCGAGCGAGGAAGGGGTTGCAAACGGGGAGCCCATAAATTAGGACGATCCAACGGTTGTCCGGTTGGGTGATACCCCTTGCTACTTCAATACATAATATATATTTCATGGAACTCGTCCCATTTATTGCCCGCTATACCAAACTGCCATTAAAGAGCATCCAAAATACTATTGTCTTGCTTAATGAAGATTGCACGGTTCCCTTTATCTCCAGATATAGAAAAGAACGAACCGGTAATCTGGATGAGGTTCAAATAGGCAATATTGTAGCCCATAAGCTACAATTTGAAACCTTGGAGAAACGCAGAAATGCAATCCTAAAATCTCTTGAAGAACATAAGGTGTTGACCAATGACCTACAAACCAAAATTAACCAGGCGGCAACAATGGGCCTTTTGGAGGATTTATACCTCCCCTTCAGAAAGAAACGTAAAACCAAGGCTGAAGTAGCCAAAAAAAATGGTTTGGAAGGCTTGGCCAAAATAATCATGGCACAAAACAGCGACAACCTTGATGCGATTACTCCAAAATTCTTCAATAAAGAAATCCTGAATGCAGCCCAGGCCTTCGAGGGTGCCAGACATATAATCGCTGAATGGATCAATGAACGCAGCGATATCAGGAACCTAATACGCTACCAATTGAATAGATATGCTCTTCTCTCTACCAAGCTGGTAAGCGCTAAAAAAAATGAAGAAAAAGCCCAGAAATACAGGGATTATTTCGATTGGAGCGAACCCCTTTCCAAATGTCCTTCCCATCGTTTATTGGCTATTTTACGGGCAGAAAATGAGGGTTTTATTAGGGCAAAACTGGAAATAGATCAGGATAGGGTGTTTAACCAAATTGAAGAAAAGCTTATTTTGGGCAACACTGCCTGTTCTTCACAAATCAAAATAGCCATCCAAGATGCCTATAAACGCTTGTTGTTCCCATCCCTTTCCAACGAGGCATTTAGGAATGCTAAGGAAAAAGCAGATGAGGCCGCAATCGCGGTATTTTCCAAAAACCTGAAACAACTATTGCTTGGAGCACCCCTGGGAGAAAAACGAATAATGGCAATTGATCCCGGGTTTAGATCAGGTTGTAAGCTGGTATGTTTAAATGAACGGGGCGACTTGGAACACAACGAGACCATTTACCCTCATGCTCCACAAAACGACCGTAAAGGTGCCATGAAAAAAATCAGTTCCTTAGCAGATGCTTATAAAATAGAAGCTATTGCAATTGGTAACGGAACTGCTTCGCGAGAGACCGAACAACTTATTAAACACCTTCAGTTTAGAAACCCTATAGAAGTTTATGTAGTAAGTGAAGCCGGGGCATCAATCTACTCCGCTTCCAAAATAGCACGTGACGAATTTCCCAATTATGATGTTACCGTTCGTGGAGCGGTTTCCATTGGCAGAAGATTGGCAGATCCCCTTGCAGAATTGGTCAAACTTGACCCAAAATCGATAGGAGTTGGACAATATCAGCACGATGTGGATCAAGAAAGGCTAAAAAGAACCTTGGATACCGTAGTGGAAAGCTGCGTGAATTTTGTTGGTGTCAATATCAATACTGCCAGTGTTCCCTTATTGGCCCATGTTTCAGGTTTAGGTCCAAAATTAGCCGAAAACATTGTAAATTACAGAAACCTAAATGGGGCCTTTGCCAATAGGGAGGAAATACAAAAAGTACCAAGATTGGGTAGTAAGGCATTTGAACAAGGAGCTGCTTTCTTACGTATAAAAGGGGGTAATAATCCCCTGGACGATTCTGCTGTACACCCGGAGAGCTATGGCATTGTTCAAAAAATGGTCAAGGATAACCAACTGGCAATAACAGAGCTCATTGGCAACAAAGAAGTGCTTCAAAAAATAGATCTTAAGGCCTATTGTAACGATAATGTGGGCCTGCCCACCTTGAAGGATATCATCGGGGAACTCGAAAAACCAGGTCTGGACCTTAGGGAAAAAGCAAAAGTCTTTACCTTTAATCAAAATATCAGGAGCATCACGGATATAAGAGAAGGACAATTATTGCCGGGCATTGTGAACAATATTACCAATTTTGGCTGTTTTGTGGATCTTGGGATTAAAGAAAGTGGCCTAATCCATATTTCACAGCTTTCAGATACTTTCGTTAAAGATGTAAACGAACATGTAACTCTTCACCAACAAGTTGTAGTAAAGGTATTGGAGGTAGATATTGATCGAAAACGTATCCAGCTTGCCTTATATAAGTAGGATATTTTCTTAAGATGAAAGTGCGGGCCAATTAAATCAATCCTTAAATTAAGAGACATCAGACCTGGACATCACTTTAAAAAAAGGAACAACAGACCGGGAATACCTTTGGTTAGATGTCTGCAGAAAACTTTATGAACTAGTGCTGGGAAGCTGTCATCAAAATCAAATATCCGTTCAATGCAGCATGGGCGGAGGTTACTCTCCTGATATTAAAAAGATTGTAGAAGCTCATGCCAATACGTTTCGAATAGCTCAGCATTTATATTTCTGAATATTGGAAATGGATGATATAATCCTATCATTCGCCTTTCAACTTATTTTGTATTTTAACAACTTAAACTAAACATCCAATTGATGAATATAGAACTAAGGCAGATTCTGCGCATATCTGTGATTGCCCTATTTGCAACTTTTACTCTTTGCCTTGGCAGCTGCGCTGAAAAAAAAGAAAATAAAAAAGTGGAAACCCAAACTCTCAATACACCTTCTAAACTAAAAGTTATTTTTGATTCAGACGCAAATAACGAGCTGGACGACCAGCACGCTCTTGCCTATTTACTATTTAACGGGGATACCTTTGAAGTAGAGGCCGTAACCGTAAATGCGACCTATAACGGCGGTGACATACAGGGCCATTATGATGAAGCTTTACGCGTGATGAAACTGTGCAATTTAAACAATGAAATTCCTTTGTTAAAAGGAGCGAATGGCAATTTTAGTGACATTAGCAATGAGTGGAATCCGGAGCAATATGACGGCCAGGAAGGTGTTGATCACATTCTGGAGGCAACTAAAAAAGATACTTTGGTTATTGTTGCAGTGGGTAAACTAACGAACATTGCATTGGCTTTAAAGAAGGATCCTTCTTTTGCGAAACGTACCAAAATAGTATGGCTGGGGTCTAACTATCCGGAGCCGGGAGAATACAACCAGGACAATGATACCATAGCCATGAATTATGTATTAAATAGCAACATACCCTTTGAAATGGTTACCGTCCGCTATGGTAAACCTTCCGGTACCGATGCCGTTAAGGTAACCAGGGAGGAAATAAACAAGAAAATGCCCGGACTGGGACCTACTGCTAAAGAATCAATTACGGGAAGACATGGGGGTGAATTTTCAACTTTTGGAGACTATTCAGTAAGTCTTTTTGAATATATTGATTACCACGGCGATCCTCCTTCGAGACCTCTCTTTGATATGGTTGCTGTAGCCATTTTAAAAAATGAAAGCTGGGGGGAGCGTAAAATAATTCCTGCCCCTATACTTATTAATAATGAATGGATTGAGCGGCCAGATAATGAACGTAAAATTGCTGTTTGGGAAAACTTTAAAAAGGAAGAAATCCTGGAAGATTTCTATAGCAGTCTTGCGAACCCTGTTCCTGTTACTAAATTAAAAAAATAGAAATGTCAGAAATTGTTGTCGTAGGGAGTTCTAATACTGATATGGTTGTAAAAACCCCAAGATTTCCTGAACCGGGAGAAACCATACTAGGTGGTGATTTTTTTATGTTCCCAGGTGGGAAAGGTGCCAATCAGGCTGTGGCTGCCGCACGTTTAGGAGGGAAGATAAATTTTATATGTTGTGTAGGAGATGATATTTTTGGTCAAAATGCCCTTGAAGGTTACAAAAAGGAAGGGATAAACATTAATGGGGCTTTAATTGCTAAAGGTGAACCTTCAGGCGTTGCATTAATTACTGTAAATTCTGAAGGCGAAAACGAAATTGTTGTGGCATCAGGAGCAAATAATCTGTTGTCAAAAACACATTTAGAAGGTGTGTCTGGGCAGATTCAGGGTGCTGATATAATATTAACGCAACTGGAAACACCCATCCCGGTTATAACACATTTAGCAAACAACTGCAGGGAAAATAAGCAGAAGTTGATCATTAATCCGGCCCCTGCTCAGGAACTGTCCGATGACATTCTTAAAGAACTATATCTTATTACGCCAAATGAAACAGAAACCAGAATTCTCACTGGGATTGAAGTTGTAGATGAAACATCGGCAAGCAGAGCATGTGAAGCTCTTTTTCAAAAAGGCGTTAAAAATGTTCTGATCACTATGGGTAGTAGGGGTGCTTTTTTTATGAATAGTGAGGTACATTTTACTGCAAAAGCGCAAAAAGTGGAAGCAATAGATACCACTGCGGCCGGTGATGTCTTTAACGGAGCCCTGGCGGTATGTCTTGCTCAAAACATGTCCTGGCAGGAAAGCATCGAATTTGCCAATAAAGCGGCAGCACTGTCTGTTACCAAAATGGGTGCACAGACCTCTGCCCCTTATCTCAATGAAATCAACTAATCTCTTATAATATGTTTATCATAGAATCGTACCCAATAGCTGTTTTCTTCTGTATAATTACCATGGTGGCCTGGGGTTCATGGGCAAATACACAAAAACTGGCTTCTCCCGACTGGCGTTTTGAACTGTTTTACTGGGACTATGTTTTTGGTATAGTAGTTTTTTCGTTGCTCCTGGCATTGACCGCAGGTAGCAGTGGAGATGCGGGTCGTCCTTTTTTGGAAGACTTAGCGCAGGCAAGTTCTGAAAATTTAGGTTCCGCTTTTTTGGGAGGGATCTTGTTTAACGCAGCCAATATTCTCCTCGTTGCCGCAATTACAATTGCCGGCATGTCTGTAGCCTTTCCGGTTGGAATAGGTCTGGCATTAGTCATAGGCGTAGTTGTAAATTATCTGGATATTCCTGTTGGGAATCCAACTATGCTTTTTGGAGGAGTTGGCCTTATTGTAATTGCCATGCTACTCAATGCAAATGCTTATAAAAAACTTTCGGTAAGTCAGGACAAAGTTCCAACAAAAGGCTTGGTGTTGGCAATTATCGCAGGATTCTTAATGGGTTTCTTTTATAAATATGTGGCTAATTCTATGTTTCCTGAATTTACCAATCCCATTGATGGAAAACTAAGTCCGTATACTGCAGTTTTTATTTTTGCCATCGGAATTCTGGCCAGCAATTTCATTTTCAATACACTGCTGATGAAAAAACCATTCGAAGGTAAACCCGTGAGTTTTAAGGACTATTTTGCGGGTGGTAGTAAGAACCACATTATGGGATTCTTAGGCGGGGCTATTTGGTGCATTGGAATGTCTTTTAGCATTTTGGCCTCAGATAAGGCTGGACCTGCAATCTCATATGGTCTTGGCCAGGGAGCTACTGTTGTAGCTGCCTTATGGGGCATTTTTGTCTGGAAAGAATTTAAAGGTGCTCCAAAAGGAGTTCCTGCTCTACTAAATATTATGCTGGTAGTTTATATAATAGGCCTGACTTTGATTGTTATGGCGAGATAATTCGTCGCTTAAAAAAAATGACGCACAGAACTAAAATCCTGACGTTTTATAAAGTCCTTAGAAACTAGATTTTGTAACTTTGATTAAAACATTTATCATGCTTTCAAAAAATATGGAAAAAGCCCTGAACGACCAAATCAGGATAGAAGCGGAGTCTTCACAGGTTTATTTGTCTATGGCTTCATGGGCAGAGGTAAAAGGGCTTGAAGGAATTTCTCTGTTTATGTATAAACAGTCCGATGAGGAAAGAATGCATATGCTGAAACTCGTTAAATATGTAAATGAACGGGGAGGGCAATCAGTTATATCCG
>CBDTVT010000015.1:0-29486 GCA_965364275.1 uncultured Eudoraea sp.
TTGGTGTATACACACTTTCCAGGCGTGCGCCTTCGACCACTCGGCCACCTCTCTATACTGTAAATAACAGGGCGAGCAATTAACAAAAAAAAAATTGGTTTAAAAAACTTTACCCATTTAATTTTAAGTCAATTCTCCTCGCAATGAAGTTTCAAAAATTGTTCTGAAAGATTTATGTGAAACACCGCTACCTAATAGGTACATAATTTTGGTAATTGCCGCTTCGGTGGTGATATCACCTCCATCAATAAGTTGTAATCTCTTAAGCTCTTCACTCGTACTGTATCTGCCCATTATTACTGACCCCCCTGAACACTGTGTTACATTAACAATATGCAAGCCTTTTTTTATAGCTTCCTTTAAATCTGATAACAACCAATCATCAGTAGGCGCATTGCCTGCACCATATGTCTCAAAAACCAACGCTTTTAAGTTTGGTATGTTCAATATTCCCTGTAGCAATTCCCGACTAAAACCTGGAAAAAGTTTAAAAATTGCAACATTGGTGTCCATTACTTTATGGACCGTTAACTTTTTACTTTTTTGATTTTTTAAAAGATAATTTTGATTGACCTTTAAATGAACACCTGATTCTACCAGAGCAGGGAAGTTTAATGATGTGAACGCCTCAAAGTGCTCCGCATTAATTTTGGTAGTTCTGTTAGCACGATATAATTTGTATTCAAAATACAGACATACCTCTTGTATTACCGCTTGGTTATTTTCTTGCAGGGCAGCTATTTGAATAGAAGTGATTAGATTTTCCTTGGCATCTGTACGAAGATCTCCAATAGGTAATTGTGAACCGGTAAATATTACAGGTTTCGAAAGGTTTTCGAGCATATAACTCAAAGCAGATGAAGAATAACTCATGGTATCACTGCCCTGAAGTACAACAAAGCCGTCATATCTGTCGTAATGCTTCTCTATTATGGTAGCTATAGAAACCCAATGTGAAGGGTTCATATTGGAAGAGTCTATTGGTTTTTTAAATGATATACTCTCAATTTTACACTCCAACTGACTTAATTCCGGGATATTACTTACTAACTTATTAAAATCAAAAGCTCTTAAGGTTTCTGAAGGGTAGTCTTTGACCATTCCTATGGTGCCTCCAGTATAGATGAGTAAAATGCTAACTTTTTTGCTCATTTAGTAAAGTGATTTTTTGTTTTAAATTATTCCAGAATATGTGCTTTAAAAAGTAAAAAAGTACTATCCCCCAAACACCTCTTTTGAATTCTGCGTTGTAATATTTGCAATCACCTTTTCATCCAGACCATAGATCACTGAGAGTTTTTTTAATACCTGCAGTAAATATACACTTTCATTGCGTTTACCTCTATAGGGCACAGGGGCTAAATAAGGACTATCTGTTTCCAATACAATATGATTCAAGTCAATCTTGTTTAAAAACGTATCGATTTTTCCATTTTTAAAGGTAACTACCCCTCCTATTCCCAGCTTCATATTATAACTTATAGCCCTTTTGGCTTGTTCTTCGGTGCCAGTAAAACAGTGAAATATTCCAAAAAGGTCTTCTGCTTTTTCCTCTTCGAGCACCTCAAAAATTTCGTCGAAAGAATCTCTGCAATGAATTACTATAGGTAAGCCATACTTTTTCGCTAGGTGTATTTGGAATTTAAATGCCTCCTGCTGTTCATTTAAATAAGTCTTATCCCAATAGAGATCTATTCCTATCTCGCCTATAGCATAGAAGTGTCTTTTTGATAACATAAGTTCAACATGTTTGAGCTCTTCTTTATAATTCTCCTTTACATGAGTTGGGTGTAAACCCATCATCAGAAACATGTTTTTGGGGTATAGCATTTCAAGATCCAACATTGATTTGGTATAGGAAGAATCAATAGACGGAATGAAAAAGCGTTCAATTCCCTGGTCAATGGCATTTTGTATAACCTTATCCCTATCCTCATCAAAGGCCTCACTATATAAATGGGTGTGTGTATCTGTAATAATCATAGAGCAAAAATAGAATTATCTTTGTCAAAAAAAATATTAGATGCTCAATCTGAAAAAAGTTTTAAAGAATAAAGGATATTCTAAAATTCCCCTGATTCTAAGCGGCACCAATCATTTAGAAATTAATGCCAGTATTAATGGAATTACCGGACGTTTTATTTTAGACACAGGTGCGTCCAATACCTGTGTGGGGATTGATAAAGCCAGTTATTTTAAACTTGTTTCAAAAGACTCTAAAATCAAAGCAGCTGGTGCAGGTGCTACCGATATGGAAACACTGGTTTCAACAAAAAATAAAATTGAAATTGGTAGTTGGAAAAAGGAAAAGCAAAAGATTGTTGTTTTTGACCTTGTTCACGTAAATGAAGCCCTAAAAACACAAAAATCTCTTCCGGTTGACGGGATTATAGGGGCAGATATCCTAATAAAATGTAAGGCTGTGATTGATTATGCTTCCGGGAATTTATTTTTGAAAAATAAAAAATAACCTTTGTGACATACTATTCGAAATTCATCTATAACTCCAGCGCTTTTTCCGGAGATCCATCCATCAATAATTCCACAGGGTTTTCCAAAGCTTCTTTTACTGCAACCAGAAATCCTACAGATTCTTTTCCATCAATAATTCTATGATCATAAGATAGTGCCACGTACATTATTGGTGCGATAACTATAGCTCCTTCCTTAACCACAGGTCGTTCTACGATATTATGCATCCCGAGAATTCCGCTTTGCGGCGGATTTACTATTGGCGTTGATAACATTGAACCAAAAACCCCGCCATTAGAAATCGTAAAAGTTCCTCCTGTCATTTCATCTACGGTAATCTGTCCATCACGGGCTCTTATTGCAAGCCGTTTCACTTCTGCTTCTATACCTCTAAAAGTAAGATTTTCGGCATTTCTTATAACAGGCACCATAAGACCCTTTGGCCCGGAAACGGCAATGCTTATATCGCAAAAATCAAAAGAAAGCATCTCTTTACCATCAATCATCGAGTTTACAGTAGGGAACATCTCCAAAGCCCTTATCACAGCCTTGGTAAAAAACGACATGAATCCAAGACTCACGTCATGTTTATCTTTAAAAATCTCTTTGTATTGTTTTCTCAAAGCAAAAACTGCCGACATGTCTACTTCATTAAAAGTAGTAAGCATTGCCGTTTCGTTTTTAGCAACTACCAGGCGTTCTGCCACTTTACGCCTTAACATAGAAAGTTTGGTCCTGCGCTCGCCACGACTACCGCCTGTAGGGCTACCCATTGAAGGTACAGATTTCACCGCATCCTCCTTGGTAATTCTACCCTTTTTGCCAGTTCCGTTTAAACTTGCGGGATCTATACCTTTCTCATCGAGTATTTTCCTGGCAGCAGGTGAAGGTACACCCTTAGCATAGGATTCTTTTACAACTTCTTTCCTGACAGGTTCTTCCTTATTAACAACAACTTCAGTTTTATCAACCTTTTTTTCTTCGGTTATTAAAGCACCATCTTTTGGCTTTTCAGCGCTTGTATCTATAAGACAGACAACTGCTCCAACGGCTACAGCGTCTCCTTCTTCTGCTTTCAAGGTGATTATACCGCTCTCTTCAGCCGGTAATTCCAGAGTCGCTTTATCTGAATCTACTTCAGCAATTGCCTGGTCCTTCTCTACATAATCTCCATCACTAACTAGCCATTCTGCTATTTCAACTTCAGTAATGGATTCACCCGGAGATGGAACTTTCATTTCTAAAATCATGCCTTACACTTTTATAATGGTTTCTTTAATTACTATTACTAATAAAATCTTCTTTTACCGGAAGATAATCCAATCTAATCTCTCCATTGACCTCTATGCGGTCAAAATATAATTTGGCTCCTATTGAATCTTCCATATCTGCGGCATTTTGCAAGCTTATATGCAAGTGAGCTTCCGTAGAATTTCCGGAGTTACCACATTTCGCAAGGATTTCTCCTTTCCTTATGTCCTGCCCTTCCTCAACAAAAATAGAACCTTTCATTAAATGGGCCAGAAGTACATACTCATCCCTATCGGTCTGCAGTACAATCGTATTTCCTGTAAGCTGTTGCGGATTGGTTTCTCCCGGAATATTGTCAGGGACGCCATCAATAACTGTAACTACCCTGGCATCGCAAGGAGCAATGATATCCTCTCCAAAGGCAAAATAGCTTTCATTAAGCAAAGGATCTCCATCATGAGAAGTACCATCTTTTACCTTCAAGAAGTCATAGGCATATTGCTGTGTCATCTCTTTCAAATGATCATTCTGTGCTTCCGTAACTCCTCCCCAATATACAAACCATTCCTCATTAAATGGTAAACTCATGAATGTTGTATTCCTTTCCAATATCGGGATCCCTAGCTGCTTTGGTTTGGAGATTAACAAACCACTTATCTTACTCTGAGGGGATAAGGAAACAGTCAAATCTGCTACCGACTTGTCAAAAACCACCCTGTAAACATGAGCACCTTCTCGTAGGGTATAAAACTGCATGGATTTAATCTCACCCGTCAGCCGGTTAATATTATTCTCAAAGAAATTTCTGGTTTCGATATTTGTATATGCATTTTTCATCCCCGCATCATACAAATCGTAAATTCCATCGTAATCCCCACTGTTAAACCGTTCGGTAAATACTGATACAAACCTTTCATAGTTAGGTTGCTCATCCTGTGAGAATAATTTAAGAGTTAAGAATATCAATAAGAGTAGTACAGGTCTCATTCTTTCTTATATTCACTTTTAATAACCCGCCTGGTCATATTGTCTTTCGTTTTATCAAAGACATAATCTATAATCTGTTGCTGTCTTAATTTAGAACGAACGGCACTGCCCGCTGCAGGCGATGCATAAAAACGTCTTGATGCCACACGAAACTTTTGAGCCTCGCCATAATGAGTGAACATATGGCTCCATGCTCCCATATTCCTGGGCTCTTCTTGCGCCCAAACCCAATCATCAGCCTTTTTATACTTATTTATAATAGCGGTCATTTTTTGTTCAGGAACAGGAAATAATTGCTCAACTCGCACCAAAGCAACATCATCTCGTTTGTTTTCATCTTTAAATGCCAGCAAGTCATAATAGAATTTTCCTGTACAAAAAACCAAGCTTCTAACCTTATTAACTTCAACACTGGCGTCATCAATTACTTCCTGAAAACCGCCGCTCGAAAATTCTTCAACACTAGAAACCGCTTTTGGGTGACGCAACAAACTTTTAGGTGTAAATACAATCAAAGGTTTTCTGAAATTGGCCTTCATCTGCCTCCTTAGTAAATGGTATATGTTTGCAGGAGTAGAACAATCCGCGACATACATGTTGTCTCTTGCACATAATTGAAGAAACCTTTCCATTCTTGCCGATGAGTGTTCTGCACCCTGACCTTCATATCCGTGAGGTAAGAGCATTACCAGTCCGTTCTGTAATTTCCATTTATCTTCTGCTGCAGATATATACTGGTCTATCATAATCTGAGCGCCATTACTAAAATCACCAAACTGTGCTTCCCAAATAGTTAAAGTATTTGGGCTGGCCATGGCATATCCATAGTCAAAACCTACTACGCCATATTCAGATAAAAGCGAATTATAAATCTGAAACCTTCCTTGGTTATCATTCAGATTGTTTAATAACATTATCTCTTCTTCACTTTCCTCCACCTTCATCACTGCGTGACGGTGTGAAAAAGTTCCTCTTTCTACATCCTGCCCAGACATACGAACATCAAAACCCTCATCTAACAGGGTTCCATAAGCGAGTAATTCTCCCATCGCCCAATCCAGCTTATCCGTTTCGAAGAACATTTTTTTACGATCCCCCACGAGTTTTTCAACCTTACGTAAAAACTTCTTATCCTTGGGTAGCTCGGTAATAGTCTTTGCTATTTCAGTTAGTTTTGCCTTATCAAAAGAAGTGTCCACAGCGTCCAACATTTCCCATTCACGGACATTTTGAAAACCACTCCATTCATCCGCCATAAAAGGAGTAATAATGGTTTTATCCTCTTTTCTTGAATCTTCTAATTCTTCTTCTAAACTGGCTTTATACTCCTGTTCTAACTCTTTAACAAAATCTTTATCAATAATACCCTGGGCAATTAATTTTTCGGAATATATCTCTCTCGGATTCTTATGCTTGGCTATGATTTTATACAATTTAGGTTGTGTAAAACGTGGCTCATCTCCTTCATTATGTCCATACTTCCTGTATCCTAATAAGTCGATAAAAACATCGCTTTTAAAACGCATTCTATATTCTAAAGCAAATAGCGATGCGTGGACTACGGCCTCTACATCATCCGCGTTCACGTGTAATACAGGGCTTAATGTAACCTTGCCAACATCCGTGCAATATGTGGAAGATCTCCCATCGAGATAATTAGTAGTAAAACCAATTTGGTTGTTTACAACAATATGAATCGTACCATTGGTTTTATAACCGTCTAATTGTGCCATCTGCACTAATTCATAAGCTATTCCCTGACCGGCAATTGCAGCATCACCGTGAACTACAATGGGTAATACCCTAGAAAAGTTTTCCGGATAATGTGTGTCTTGTTTTGCCCGGCTAATACCTTCCACTACCGCACCTACGGTCTCCAGATGCGAAGGGTTAGGTGCAATGTTCATGTTAATTTTGTTACCATTATCAGCGTTTCGCTCAGAGGTCCATCCCAAATGATATTTTACATCTCCGTCAAAAATTTCCTCCTCATAGTCCTTGCCGTCAAACTCACTAAAAATATCTTTGGCAGATTTTCCAAAAATATTAGTCAATACATTAAGCCTTCCTCTATGGGACATACCCATGACAAATTGCTTTACACCCATTTCAGCCGCTCTTTCGACAACAGCATCGATTGCAGGGATAAGTGATTCATTTCCCTCAAGTGAAAATCTTTTCTGACCCACATATTTTGTGTGTAAGAATGCCTCAAAAGACACAGCCTGATTAAGTTTTCGAAGTATGTGTTTCTTTCGGTCTTGGTTAAAATTAGGGTGATTGTCATTTACATTCAGCCACTCTTGAATCCATTGAACACGTTCAGGCTTTCTTATATACATATACTCTACCCCTGTGGTATCACAATATATGCGTTGCAAATGGCTAATGATATCACCCAATTCTTTGGGACCTAACCCAATTACTTCACCCGCATTAAATACGGTGTTTAAATCGACTTGAGATAATCCAAAATTTTCTATTTCAAGCGTAGGTGTATATTTTCTTCTTTCTCTAACAGGATTAGTCTTGGTAAACAAATGGCCTCTTCCACGGTAAGCATCAATTAATTTTACCACCTGAAATTCTTTGTACAAGGTCTCAGGAATCACTACTGATTTCCCATCAACAACCACAGATGACCCATTATGACCCTCTATGCCTGCTTCATCCAGGGCACTTTCCATTCCAAAATCAAATCCCTGGAAAAAAGCACGCCAACTAGGTTCTACGCTGTCAGGGTTTGTGAGATACCTGTCATATAATTCTGCAAAGAAAGACGTATGTGCTGTGTTTAAAAAGGAATATTTATCCATGTACGCCAATTCAATATATTGTAAAAAATTAGGTCAAAAATACAATAATTAATAGTTTATGAGTTTATATAAGAGCGTATTAATTGAAAATCATAGTTTATGGCCTTGAAACATTTATCCCGATATAAAACTTTTGTTTTAATAGTAATATTTTCCTTTGTGGGTTTAACTTCTTTTGCGCAGCAATTAAAACCACAAAATGAGTTTTGGAGAAATGTCCGATATGGAGGGGCACTGGGCTTTGGTTTTGGAGACGATAGCTTTAGTATTGCTGTTGCTCCAAGTGCTATTTATCAGGTAAGTGAGAAGTTTGCGACCGGATTATCTTTGAATTTTGAATATTCTAAATTCGGAGATTCTGAATTTACGGCATACGGTGGGAGCATATTGAATTTTTTTAATCCAATCCCCGCCATTCAATTATCAGCCGTACTTCAACCGTTAAGAGTTAGCACAAATTATAGTTCCGCTTCCCTGTTATTGGATGAAAATTACTGGACCACAGCGCTTTTTATGGGGATAGGATACAGTACCAGGAATGTTACTTTTGGTATGCAATATGACGTACTGCATGATGAAAGAAGTATTTATGCCAATCCCTGGGTCCCTTTTATAAGAATGTATTTTTAAAATAGCATTCTCTCCTTCTTCTATTTGTACTGCTGTCTAAACCATATTTTTTGCCATACCCTCTTTAAAATCAAAAAAGTATAGTGATCACTGATATTCTGTTTCTCAGTGTCCAAAATTTGTCTAGCCGTATTTTCGGGTAAATCCACGATATAAAGAAGATTCACAAAATCTGAAAACTTCTCTTCAATAAGGAATTGAATATTTTTTTGAAGTATATATTTTAGTTCATTGGGATCACTATCCTCAGGTAAATCCAAAGTTAAATTAGCCAGACCAAAATCCTTTTTTAATTGTAAAACAAGGTCCTTATAAAGTTGATGCGAACTTGCATACTTTATTAATTCCTCACTTGCTTTGAATACTGGTATCATAAAGAAATTATCACCTCGCTTTTATTCTAATTATTAGAATAGACCACTCCATTTTTCATAACAAAAACCACTTTTTCAAGGGTTTCAATATTTTTAACCGGATTTTCTTCTACGGCTATAATATCTGCAAAAAAACCTGCTTTTATTTGCCCCAGCTCTTCACCCATCCCTAATAATTCTGCATTAGTCAACGTAGCAGACTGCAGTGCTTCCACAACCGGCATACCTGCCTCAACCATATATCCAAATTCTTTAGCATTAAGTCCATGAGGGAAAACTCCCGCATCTGTTCCAAAGGCAATTGGAACTCCAGTTTTATAAGCTTTGGCAAACGTATTTTGTATCAAAGGCCCTATTTCCAAAGCCTTCTGAGCAACGACAGCAGGGAAAAACCCAGGTATTTTCGCTTTCTCAACAACTTGTTTTCCAGCAGTAATAGTTGGAACCAAATAGGCATTGTATTCTTTCATTAACTGCATGGTCTGATCGCTCATATAACTGCCGTGTTCTATGGTTTTAATACCTCCTTTTATTGCCCTCTGCATACCTTCATCGCCATGGGCATGTGCAGCGGTAAGCATTCCATAATCATTTGCAATTTCAGTAATTGCCTTTATTTCTTCTATTGTAAATTGTGGGTTCCTTCCGTTCTTAGCTACACTAAGCACTCCTCCTGTGGCCGTAATCTTAATAACATCAGAACCTTCTTTATAACGCTGGCGAACTGCCTTTCTCCCATCTTCCGGAGAATTTACCACTCCGTCCTTTGGGCCGGGATCTCCCATTAATTCTTTTCTACGACCATTTGTAGGATCTGCATGCCCTCCGGTAGTGGCAATAGATTTTCCTGCTGTGTAAATTCGAGGTCCCGCAATTAAGCCTTTGTTAATAGCATTTCTCAACGCTATATTAACGCCGGTACCTCCAAGATCCCTTACAGTCGTAAAGCCCGCCATAAGTGTTTTTTTAGCGTAAACCGATGATTGAAAAGCAACATCGGCATCATTTAGGGTAAACCTGTTTATGTAAGTTTTAGGGTTGGATTCGCTTTCAATATGCACATGCATATCTATAAAACCAGGCAGCACAACCTTATTTTTTAAATCAATAATCTTATCGTCTGCAGTACCACTAACATATCCATTTTGAATCTCCATTATTTTATTTCCGGAGACCACAATGGTTTTTTGTGATAATAAATTTCCCGTTTGTACGTCCATCAAATTACCACAGTGCAGATAGGTTTTTTGACCAAAACTGCCGATTGTACATACCATGGCTATTAAAAAAAATAACTTTTTCATTTTTAGAAGTGAATTTTAAGTATTTAATTTCTTATTCTTTGTTCCCAATCCCAGGCAGATTTCATAGCCTGGTCTAAAGTAGAAGCTGCTTTCCAACCTAAAGTTTCATTGGCCTTTTTAGTATCCGCATAGGCAGTAATTATATCACCTGACCGTCTTTCGACAATAGAATAATTAAGTTTCTTTCCTGAAATCCGTTCAAAACTAGAGATAACTTCAAGGACCGAACTGCCCTCACCTGTACCCACATTAAAAACTTCATAATTTAGTGGGTTCTTCCCGTCTAAAAGCCGCTCTAATGCCACTACATGGGCCTTTGCTAAATCAACCACATGAATATAATCTCTTATACAGGTGCCATCAGGTGTTGGATAATCATCGCCAAAAACAGAGAGTTGTTCTCTTAAACCAACCCCTGTTTGCGTAATAAAGGGAACCAAATTTTGAGGAACACCAATGGGTAATTCTCCTATCTCCGTGCTGGGGTGGGCACCCATAGGGTTAAAATATCTTAATGAGATAGCCTGCAAGTCCGGATTTACCTCACACGTATCACTAATTATTTCCTCTCCAATTTGTTTTGTGTTTCCGTAAGGTGATTCAGCCTTTTTTACAGGAGCATCTTCCGTAATGGGCATTTGGTCTGCTTGTCCGTAAACAGTGCAAGAGGAACTAAAAATAAAACTCTGCTTCTTATTCGCGCTTATTTCCTGAAGCAGATATATAAGGGTATTTATATTGTTTTCGTAATATAATAAAGGTTTTTCCACACTCTCCCCAACCGCTTTGGATGCTGCAAAATGTATAGTCCCTTTAATATCATCATGCCTTTTGAAAAAATCATGAACCTTTTCTTTCTCCCTTAAATTAATTTTCTCAAAGACGGGCATCTTTTTCGTAATTGCAAAAATACCATCCAAAACCTTCTCTGATGAATTAGAACAATCGTCAATAATAACAACGTCATACCCAGAATTTTGTAGCTCCACTACGGTATGCGAACCAATAAATCCGAGTCCGCCAGTTACAAGTATTTTCATATAAATAGTTTTAGTTTAAATGGATGGTCGATTTGCTGTAAATACAGTAGTGTATAATTAATTTTTTAAGAATTGAATTACCGTATCAGTGATAAATGAGATTTGATCATCCTCCAATTCAGTATGCATAGGCAAGGATATAACCTCCTTAACAAGTTCATTGGTCACGGGAAAATCAGATTCTTTATAACGTTTATCTACATACGCCTTCTGTCTGTGTAAAGGTATGGGGTAATAAACTCCGAAAGGGATGTTCTTTTCCGCCAAATGCTCTGCCAACTCATCCCTTTTACCATTCATAATTCGAATTGTGAACTGATGAAATACATGACAATCGCAGTTTTCACAGATTCCAGTACAATCAATCCCTGTTTTAGGTAAAATTATAAAATCTTGTCCCTGGAAGGCATTCACATATTTGCGGGCAGCTTCTCTTCGCCGGTTACAATAAGTGTCAAGATGTGGGAGTTTTACTCTTAAAACGGCTGCCTGGATAGTATCTAACCTCGAATTCACTCCAACGACATCATGATGGTAACGGGTATACATTCCATGATTTACAATTCCTCTAATTATATGAGCCAGTTCGTCATTATCTGTAAATATTGCTCCCCCATCTCCATAACAACCCAAATTTTTGGATGGAAAAAATGAGGTAGAGGCCACATGTCCAATAGAGCCGGCTTTTTTCTTTGTTCCGTTTTTAAAAGTATAATCAGCCCCAATTGCCTGGGCGTTATCTTCTACAACAAAAAGCCCGTGTTTTTCGGCAATATCCATAATGACATCCATATTTGCACACTGCCCAAAAAGATGAACAGGTACAATGGCCTTGGTTTTGGAAGTTATCGCCTTTTCAATGGCAATCGGGTCAATATTGAAAGTGTCAGGTTCAACATCTACCAATACTGGTGTTAGCCTTAATAGGGCTATTACTTCAACCGTAGCTGCAAATGTAAAGTCCGCTGTAATTACTTCATCCCCCGGTTGAAGTCCAAGACCCATCATTGCAATTTGCAGGGCATCTGTACCATTAGCACAAGGAATTACATGCTTCACCTGCAAATAATCTTCCAGTTCTTTTTGAAAGGCATGCACTTCGGGGCCATTTATGAAAGCTGCAGAATTCAATATCTGCGCTATGGACTCATCTACTTGCTTTTTAATCCCTTGGTACTGACCAACCAGGTCCACCATTTGTAGCTTTTTCATAAGTACTTGTTAAGTGAGCAATAATACAAAAATAAGGAACTGCTACCAATGAAATTTAACAAAGAAGCGTATTTTAGCTACAAATTCTCAGTACGTGTATATCCTCTATAATTTAGCAATATATGTTACCTCGTTCTTTTTACCTATAATTGCTTTTTTCAGCACCAAAGTCAAGCTTTTTATAAATGGAAGAAAGAATGTTTTTACGGAATTAAAAAAGCATATTACAGATAAAGATTCCACTATTTGGATACACGCTGCTTCCCTTGGTGAGTATGAACAAGGCTTGCCGATTGTAGAAAAATTAAAAGCAGAATATCCCTCTTACAAAATTGTAGTTTCATTTTTTTCTCCATCGGGTTATGAAGTAATAAAGCACAGGACTGAGGCCGATTTGGTAACCTATCTTCCCCTGGATACAACGAATAATGCTAAGAGATTTATTAAATTCTTGCAACCAAAGATTGCCATTTTTATAAAATATGAAATATGGCCTAATATGCTCAGGGAACTTCATGAAAATGGTATTCCTATACTTCTTATTTCAGCAATTTTTAAAAGTGATCAGATCTATTTCAAATGGTATGGAGGATTTATGAGAAATGCATTGCAAAAGTTTTCTCATTTTTTTATTCAGGATTCAGAATCCGTAAAATTATTGAATTCTATTGGTCTGGATAATACTACGATAAGCGGTGACACAAGATTTGACAGGGTTTCTGAAATCTTGCAGCAAAATAACTCACTGGAGTTTATGGATAGGTTAACGCAAAATTACCCCTGTTTTGTAATGGGCAGTACCTGGTCTGAGGATGAAGAAATTTTGGTTGATTATATCAATGCCTCTTCCCATGAAATGAAGTATGTAATTGCACCGCATAGAATTATCCCTAAGGATATAGAGCGTCTGCGGCAAAGTATTAATAAGAATACCGTTTTGTTATCCGAAACTTTAGAAAATTTTTCAGGAGAACCGCAAGTTCTGATCGTGGACACCATTGGCCTATTGACAAAAATCTATGGTTATGCCGATATAGCCTATGTGGGAGGGGCATTCTTAAAAGGTGGACTTCATAACACTCTGGAACCTGCAGTATTTGGAATTCCGGTAATTATTGGACCTAATTATGCGGGGTTTAAGGAAGCAGAAGAATTAGTTAAGCTAAATGGCATCTTTCCTGTGCATGATAAAGCAGAGTTTACCAAACTGGCAGATAAACTGTTTCTGGATTCTCAATTCAGACGTACAGCTGGTAATATAAATGTATCCTACATTAATAAAAACAAGGGGGCAAGCATCCAAGTAATGAATCATATCCGTACATTAATATAGCTATTCATTGCATTTCGGATGAAAACCAGAATAGGATCATCCGGCCAAGGGAGTAGTGGTTCAAAGGAAAATCCAGCTAATTATAAACTGGCAGTTCTTTTGTAATTAAACCTAAAATAAGACTGATGAAATTTGCCCCTTTTCATACCTTATTGTTATGTCTTTTGATTTGTGCTATTTCCTGCAAGGAGAGTACAAAAGAAGTTAATGACCCCAACACAAAACAAAATACTACTAAAGATTCTATACCTTATAATGACATTAAGAAAGATAGGGATTTAAAATCAAAACCAGACTCTATAAAGCGGACCAAAGAACAGCTGGACCGCGCAATTGAAGAAAAGAAAAAAACAAGTATTTTAGATTCTTTGAAACCTAAGACTGCCTGACTACTATTCCAAATTTATTTTCTCTTCCTTTTTTTTTGCTAGATTTACGAAAACCAGCAAACCATGGATAAAAGGATTTTCAGAATTTCATTAACCGCCGCGCTGGCGGGTTTTTTATTTGGCTTTGATACCGTAGTAATAAGTGGTGCCAATTTACCAATTAAAGAATTGTGGAACACTTCACCATGGTTCCATGGTACTTTCATAATGTCTATGGCTTTATGGGGCACGGTTGTAGGTTCTCTTTTTGGAGGCATCCCCTGCGACCTTTTTGGTCGAAAGAAAACCTTATTCTGGATTGGTGTTTTATATTTTGTCTCTGCCATGGGATCTGCTTTGGCTGTTGATCCCTATATGTTTTCTTTCTTCAGATTCATCGGTGGTCTCGGTGTAGGCGCTTCCTCTGTCGCAGCTCCAATTTATATTTCAGAGATTTCATCATCTAAAAACCGAGGACAGTTGGTTGCTTTATATCAATTTAATATTGTCTTTGGAATTTTTATCGCTTTTATTTCTAATTATTTATTTAAAGGCTTTGATGGGGCTAATGATTGGCGTTGGATGCTTGGCGTAGAGGCTATTCCTGCTTTAATATACAGTTTAATGGTCCTAAAAATACCTAACAGTCCACGCTGGTTGGTGATAAAAAAACAGGATGATGCAGGCGCATTAAAAGTATTGGAATATCTTTCAAACAAAGAACATGCCCAGGTAAAACTCGAAGAAATAAAGAATTCTTTTAATGCTTCAGATAAAAAAGAAAAGTTATTTACAAGCAAGTACAAAAAGCCGCTTATTCTCGCTTTTTTACTCGCATTCTTTAACCAGTTATCCGGAATTAATTTTGTTCTTTACTACGCGCCGGAGATTTTAGAAAGAGCAGGTTTGGCTGCCAGTGAATCTTTATTCAGTTCTATTTCCATAGGAGTTGTGAATTTAATTTTTACCCTTGTTGGGATAAGATTAATTGATAAAGTTGGAAGAAGAGAATTGATGAAAATAGGGTCTGTAGGTTATATCATAAGTCTCGCAATGGTTGGCTGGTGTTTTTATAGCGGAGCCAGTTCTACAATTCTTCTTGTCTTTATTCTAATTTTTATCGCCTCACACGCCATTGGACAAGGGGCCGTCATATGGGTTTTTATTTCCGAGATTTTTCCAAATAAAGTCAGAGCATTTGGCCAATCATGGGGTACCGGTACACATTGGATATTTGCGGCTTTAATCACTCTCATTACTCCTATATTCCTGGATGCCAATGATGGTATCTTTAAGGACAACCCATGGCCAATCTTTCTGTTTTTTGCATTTATGATGGTACTACAATTGTTATTTGTATTATTTATGATGCCTGAAACCAAGGGAATTTCACTTGAAGAACTAGGAAAAAAATTAAGTCCGGATAAAAATTCGTGAAAAAAGTAAAATACCTTTTACCGAAAATTCAGGTATTACATCTCAAAAAGGACCATTCTGATTGACTTTTAGTCGAAATATGGCATCCCAAATGTAATTTTATTGTCATAAATATGTACATTGTAGGAAATTATATGAATTATGGAAGATGAATTATCTTTTGGCACAAAGCTCCTTAACGGGTTCCTTAGCATAATGGTAGTGGTTTTGGTCTTAATTCTGGCTGCTGTTGTGATTGGCCTTATTTTGGCAGGTTTAGGCTTCATTTAGACAAGACACAAATCCAATATTCCCCAATCTTACCCTTTTATATTTTTCTTATAACTTAGTTATACTGCTTATCTCATTTTGCATGAATTCACATACAATCAATCATTGTCTGGCCTGAGGTTGAAAAAAGTGGAGTTCATAATAAATCTGGTAATAGTTTCTTAAAAGCCTTTAGGAATCTAAATTTCTACAAATATTCTTGTCAATTCATTTCCATAGTTAAATATTCCGGATTATAACAGTCTACTTATGTATATTGCAAATAGAAACTTTAAACGGGATTTAATGCGCTTTTGCACTCTTGGTTTTTTCCTTTTAATTATTATCGGATTGTCCGGTTGTAGAAATTCAGAAAAAACAAGGACCATTAAATTGGCCCATGGCCTTGATGTAAAACACTCTGTTCATCTGGCACTGGTTAAAATGGGAGCTGATTTGGAAGAACTCTCAGGAGGAAAACTCAAGCTCGAAATTTATCCAAGTCAGCAGCTGGGAACGGAACGTCAATGTTTGGAACTTTTACAGATTGGAAGTCTGGATATGACTAAAGTTTCAGTTGGCGTTTTGGAAAATTTTGCCCCAAAAATGAAAGTGTTAGGACTTCCTTTTCTTTTCAGAGACAGACAACATTCATTTAAGGTTTTAGACGGACCTATAGGCAAGATGCTTCTTAAAGACGGGGAAAAATACTGGCTTAAAGGTTTAGGGTATTATGATGCCGGTAGTAGGAGTTTTTATACAATAAACAAACCAATAAATTCTCCAAAGGATCTTGAAGGCTTGAAAATAAGGGTTATGGAGAGTGTTACGTCTATGGATATGGTAACGAGTCTGGGAGGCTCGCCTACCCCTATATCATGGGGTGAATTATACACTGCTTTACAACAAGGGGTTGTAGACGGGGCAGAGAACAATCCCCCAAGCTTTTATCTTTCACATCATTATGAAGTCTGTAAATACTATTCTTTGGACGAACATACTGTTATGCCCGACGTACTTCTTGCGGGCACTCATTTATGGAAAAAACTTTCACCGGAAGAACAGGGATGGCTAACAAAAGCCGTTGAAAATTCTATTATCTACCAGCGAAAATTATGGATAGAGTCTGAAGAAGAAGCTCTTAATGCAGTTCAGCAGGCTGGGGTTCAAATAATAAGACCGGACAAAACACTGTTTTCTGAAAAATCCGCAGATATTTATGAACAATACAAAGATCAGGAAGACTTATATAAAATAATACAAGATATTCAAGAAACGCGATAAAATGCAATTAAGGAATAAGATCGACAAGGTTTTGGCCAACTTATTAATAATTATAATGAGTATTATGGTTATTAATGTTTTATGGCAGGTATTTAGCAGATATTTCCTGGGAGCACCCAGTTCCTTTACTGATGAATTGGCAAGGTACCTGATGATATGGATAGGGATTTTGGGAGCTGCCTACGTTTCGGGCCGAAATAAACATGTTGCCCTAGATGTAATTCCCTCCCGTTTAAGTGCAAAAACTCAAAAAAAATTAAGACTAATAGTCCGTATTTTAATTATTCTATTCTGCTTGTTTGCATTAGTTATAGGCGGTTCCAGATTGGTCTATGTGACCTTTGTATTGGATCAATATTCCCCTGCTTTACAAGTTCCTTTAGCTGTGGTATACATGATTATACCCATAAGTGGTTTGCTGATCATATATTATAAGATGTCTGATATTTTAAATCAATAAACCCTATGGAGTATATTCCTATACTTGTTTTGGTGATCAGCTTTATATGCTTGCTGGCTATAGGTACTCCTGTGGCCTGGAGTATAACAATATCCGCATTGCTTACCATGCTTGTGAGCATCCCTGCATTGCCTGCATTTACAACAGTCTCTCAACGCATTGGGACCGGATTAGACAGTTTTGCACTTCTCGCAATTCCATTTTTTATTCTCTCGGGTGAGTTAATGAACAAAGGAGGTATTGCGCACAGGTTGATTGCCTTTGCAAAAACATTAGTTGGGGCCCTACCGGGTGGCTTAGCTCTTATTAATATTATTTCAGCCATGCTAATGGGCGCTATTGCAGGTTCTGCTATGGCATCGGCATCGGCCATGGGCAGTATATTAGGCCCTGAAATGGAAAAAGAAGGATACTCCAGGGAATTTGGTGCTGCGGTAAATATTACTTCGGCAACCACCGGACTCCTAATTCCTCCCAGCAATGTGCTGATAGTATATTCCCTGGCTAGTGGCGGTGCATCTATAGCGGCCTTATTTTTAGCCGGCTATATTCCCGGAATACTTACAGGTTTGTTATTAATGCTGGTTGCTTCTTTTTGGGCCAGGAAAAAAGGGTACAAGGTTGGAAAGCGAAGTACATTCAAGAATATAATTAAAACATTTATTGATGCTGTCCCTAGCTTATTTATGTTGGTGGTGGTCATAGGGGGCATCATAACAGGGATATTTACAGCTACAGAAGCATCGGCTATTGCAGTACTTTACAGTCTTGTACTTGGTTTTATTTATAAGGAAATTACTTTTGAGAAACTTCCTCAAATTTTATTGGATTCATCCTCTACAACAGCCATTGTAATGTTATTGATAGGTGCATCAATGAGCATGTCATGGGCGCTTTCTTTTGAAAATATCCCGCAGGACATCAGTACTGGTTTATTGAGCATTAGTGATAATAAGATTCTGATATTACTTATCATAAACCTTCTGCTTCTGTTCGTTGGAATATTTATGGATATGACTCCCGCTGTCCTTATTTTCACCCCAATATTTTTACCGGTAGTGATAAAGCTCGGACTAGATCCGATCCATTTTGGTATCATCATGATATTAAATCTCTGTATTGGCTTATGCACACCACCGGTTGGGTCTGTATTATTTGTAGGTGTAGGAATCGCAAATACAACCATAGAAAAAGTAATAAAACCCCTTCTGCCTTTATTTGTGGTAATGATTATTGCTTTGTTCCTGATCACCTATTTCCCTCAATTAAGCCTTTGGCTACCAGGTTTGTTTGATTTGTAGTGGAAGAAATTATTGTGTTTCCAAAATTAAAAGCCGATTCTTAAAACTCAGCTAAAAATTAAAATTGAATATTTTGGCGATCACAATCTGAAAGTATACCGCACTTTTAACAAAATCTGTTCGTTTTGGAGGGTCCATCGGTCTGTTAAATCATTGAAGGTATTGTGATTAAATACCAGAAAAACATCTCCCAAGGGAGAAAATATCCAATGAACACGTGCATTTATACCTAAAGTCCTGCTATCTGTATCATATTGTCCATAAGCATTTAACTGCAGATCGGAGGTAACGTTAAACCGCACGCGCATACCCACCAGGGTCTGGTCAAAATCTCCCCAGGGCAATCGTCCAATATTCCGAACCCCATTAATTTCGAATCCCATCAATGAACTGGGGTTCCAGTTCAATTCCAATTCCAGTTCATCTAACGTCCCGTCATAAAAAGAACCAAACCACCAACTTGCCTGACCATTCAGGCGTCTTTTAGCAGCAAATTGAGCTTCCAATCGGTATCGCATAAAGTGGTACTTATCTACCGGGATAGTAACACCATCAGCTATTTCAAAGGGTTCAGTGATATTTTCACCTATCGGTCTTACATTCATTTCTATTCGGTCGCCACTTTCCAATCGCCAGTTGACAGGAGCCATAAATACACTATAGGATTGCCATTCTGCATCAATACCCTTTATATAGGTAGCAAAAAGTTCATTAAACATTTGTCTAACGAAAGGCCAATCAGGCCTGGGGGCATAAACAGCGCCTAATCTTGAAACATGAACTCCCCGGCGGGGAACAAATCCCAGGGAGGGATCAAACTCTTCCCCTATACGGGAATACGTTAAGGACAGGTCCCATTTGTCATTGGGGTAATCTAATTTAAATCCAAAAGCAGATCTATCACCCATTAAATCTTCTCTGTCTGCATACAAGGCCCATGCACCGGCAATAAAATTCTTATTACCATTAAATCGGGTAGTCTGATAGGTAAAATCAAGCCCTGACATAAAGCTGCCATCACGCCCTAAAGGATCTCCCACGGATGCAATAAATCCCACTGAACTTTCTTTGAAAACATTCTGGCGTATGCGCATTACTCCCATAGATGTGGCATCATATGATGTGCCCTCCGAATCAAAGGAGTTGGTCCGCACTCCCAGTCCACCGAAAGCTGTATTTCCAATCCTCCCGTTAACCTTAGCTCCTGCAATTATAGGCACTTGTTCGTTACCCACAAGCCCTATTCGCCTGCTGAAAAAGGGCAAGACAGTGCTGCTTCCCGTTCCGAAACCAAATTCAAATATATCGGACCCTTCCAGAAAAAAGGCTCGTTTTTCTGGAAAAAACAATGGGAAGCGTGTCAAATTTGTTTGTCTTGTATCTACTTCCGTTTCAGCAAAATCAGTATTCACAGTAATGGTTGCCAATACATTTGGGCCTATGCGCTGACTGGCGTCCAGACTTGGTTCCAGATCAAATATTGTCGCCGCATCGGCACCTTCTTTATTCAATGAACTTACTAATGAAGGTCTGATACTTAAACCCCATCCGTAATTGAAAGAAGGCAAATTTGTTAAAAGTCCGGCCCTGCTGGTCTGCCCAAAAAATTGATCGCGCTGTACATTTGCCCAACGGATCGTTTCCTGATTTCTTTGAACGCGCCGTTCTACATTAAATCCCCATTCGGTTAAACCTTTTTTGAAATAGATGCTTTGAATGGGTAATTTTATCTCTACAATCCAACCATTTTCATTGATAGATACGCGGGCTTCCCAAATGGCATCCCAGTCCTCATTTTCAGATTCCCCTCTATTGGAAACTAAGGCGTCATAGCGGGCAGCATTGGCGTTTACAGCTAAAATATACCCAGATTGTCCGTCCATAAACGGATCGAGCACGACCTTGATATGGTCTTCATTGGAAATGTCTGTATCCCTAAGTTTAGAAAACCTGACAATCCTTTCCGGATTAGAATCTTTACATTCTACACCAATTATAATAGCCTTTTCATTTACCAAAACCCGGACTAAGGTAGGTGCCGAAGGTGTTCCTTTCTCTATGGGTTCTGTAGTAAAAAAGGAATCCAAAACCGGAGCATTTTGCCAGTCAGGTTCATCTAAGACACCATCTACGGTTATTTCCCCTGTAATCTTACCTACTTGCAGCGAAGGCCTTTCAGAATCCTGGCTTTGAACCAAAGCATGGCAGACGAATAATAATCCGATAAAAAGGAAGGATCTTTTAACTAAAACCACTGTTGGCTAATTATTTGTAATAAAGATACAGGTATCAAATCGCAAATATGCATAGTAACAAGGTTTCAAATAAAAAAACCTCAACCGGTTAATTACTAACCAGTCGAGGTTTTATGATGTACAGACGGAGAGACCTGAACTCACAGACCTTTCGGTACTAGATCCTTAGTGGTAATCAATATGTTTTTAGTGTTAATCAAATATAAAAAAGCATGGAAATTTAAAGAAACAGGCCAAAATTTTTCATTAAGATTTGTTAGTTTCAAGTTCTTGATTAATTAATTCAGTAATTCTTTCAATTTCATTTATCGCCTGTTTGTAGGTATCATCTTTTTCCTCCATAACCTGCATAAGAACAAGTATGAGGTTTTGAAATTCATAGGTGAACAGTTCGTCTGGCTTTTGTATTTTTCCCGTGGACCATTTTATAGTACTCGTTACTGCAGGCGCTGCATACCTAATCATGGCATCATAGTGAATATTTTCCATTCTGTTGACATGCATAAATATTTCCTCCAGCTCTCGTGCACCATTTATGATCTTATCATTCCTAAGGAGCTTTATTTCCCCACTATTAACCATGGTCTCGTAAATATTACCTTGCCGGTCAAAATCTGAATAATTCGTGAGTTTTCGGGCTATTATCCCAAGGGTGTCCATTTTACCTCTATCGTTTGTCTCAATAATTTCATTTGCATATTCAAATTGAGCCATATGGCGATTGTTGAAATGCATTTGTTCCTGAAGTAAAGTTTTATCACCTGCAATTTGATCCCGAATGTTTTCATAGTACCGAATCTCGGAGTTCTTCTTTATCCTATTGTCATCCCAATTACTTACCTGAAAGGCCAGACTAATACCGATCATTACCAATAGTATTTCACCAACAGCATAGATTAGATATCTTTTTAAGTTGCCTTCTTTGATAAAGTTTTGTCTTATACTTCTAAATAGTTTCATTTTTGTCTTGTATAAAATTAGCAGGTGTACTTTTAATAGATTGAAGTTCCAAGTCCTGTACATTTACATAAGTACTTTCGAGTGTTAATGCCTTTTTAGACACTTTCTTTTTCAATCCAAACACAAGTCGTAATATATTAAATCTTATGATTATTACATAGCTGGCAATTATAAATAAAAGAGAAAATATAATTATCAAAAAAGCTTGCAATCCATAAGAAATATCCCATTGCAGGACAACATAGCCAACAAAAATTAAAGCTGGCTGGTGTAATAAATAGAAGGGATAAATTGCCTCATTCAGCACTTTTCTAAGTTTATGATCCTTATTTAAGTATGCCCGGAAGTAACCAATGGCCGTTAGCCCGCAGGATAATGAAATTACTATTTCGGTTATTCCATAGGCATAATCCCGAACAGTAGAAGGTTGATTGAAAATAGAAGACAATGAAAATAAAATAGCTGTAAATATGACCGTTTGATATAAATACAATCTTCTGTTGTTAGCAAGGGCAGTTATTACTTTATCACTTGTAAACAACATAAAACCACTTAAAAAGAATAAAACATAATAGGTAAAATATGCCCAATCATTGTATAAAGCATGCGTGCTATTTGGGAAATACTGTCTCAGAATTACTTGAGATACAATAATGATTGGGAGCAACCAATTGAGGCCCATTTTTTTTGACGCTATGGCTATAAGTTTGCCTCTAACCATATTGTAATGACCACTTTTGGTATAATTTAAAAAAGGCGTGATCAATAAGGATATTATGAATAAATAAAGAATAAACCACAGGTGATGCCAGGAAATGTTCCCAACAGGGTAAGGACCACCATCAAACATATGCGGGATAAATTCTAAAAATGAAGCGTACTTTGGAATGCGTTCCACATAAACCATCAATGGCACCAATGTAAAAAAGCCAACTGCAAATGGTATATATAACCTTGTAAAACGTTCTTTCAGATATTGCCAGCTGGTTCTATGGCCAATGGCATAAAAAGTACCAACACCAGATACTAAAAACAACAACGGCATTCTCCATAAATGTAGCCACCACATGATGGGATCTAAAAAAGGAAACGATTCCATACTATTCACATGCCATTGCTCTGGCCTGAATATCATACCCACATGAAAAAAGAATACACTAATTATCAGTCCTATTCGTAACCAGTCTATAAAATACTTTCTTGTTTTTTGGGGTTTAACTTGTGCGTCCATAATACTATTATTTTTAATTATAGGACAAATGTATTTACACAAGACTGCATTCAAAGAATTTCCCTATAAGCACGGTGTTCGCCCCTATCGGCAAGCACGAAATCATATTGATTTTCAGATAGTTATGAATCTCTAAAAGTAGAAGGGGTTTGTGAAGTAATTTTCTTAAAAGCGGTATTAAAGGCAGATTTGGAGTTGTAACCCACCCGTTCTGCTACTTCTTCAATGGTCAATTTTTTGCCTAATTCCGTTTTCAAAAAAGCTTTTGCCTCCTCAACCCTGTAGGTTGCCAACATCTCAAAAAAGGATTGATTTAATTTTTCATTTATAACCTGTGAAACATGATGTGAACTTTCATTAATGGTTTTTGACAAACCTGAAAGTGATGCTGTACTGCTTAAAAAATATTTATCGTTTTCCATTTGAGATACAATACTATCAAGAATGACATTTTTTTCTGTATCATCCAATGATGACTTTTTATACTTTAGGTTGGGCACTTCTAAAAAAGTGGAAACTTCATCGTAATAGGTAGATTTGTTCATCATTCGTACTGCAGTCATAAATATCATAAAGGATAAATAAAGGTAAATGAAATGGTCTCCTACATCATTTTTGAAAAGAAGCTTTACCAAAATAAAAATGACAGTGACCAGTATGATATGAACTGTGATGTTCCGGACAGACTTTAAAGTCCTATTGGTGGTATTGAGAATATTTTCCCCTTGAGACCTGGCCTTCATCCAAAGTTTTTTTGAACCCAGAACAAGGTATATCGAAAAATAGATCCCGGTTAATAGATTTGTATAAGAACGTATCCCCAGGGGGTCATCAGAAAAAAGTTGATTTTCCGCTACCCTGGGTATATCCAATTGCATTACATCAATGCTATCATTGTATTTCACGGCATCGGGTTGCAAATAGTAAAACATGCAAATTCCCAACCAGAATACAAAGGGAAGAAAATGCGGCCAGTACCTATTTTTTTTACTGCCTTCTAATTGAGTTTCAATAAACAAATAAATAAGTCCGGCCACTAAAAAATTAAGAGGTTCGGCAAAATTGGACAACCAAAGAAATTTAAAAATATATCCGGTATAATTCAACCACCCCTCGAACATGGTCAAAGAAATGGAGAGGATGAATAATCCCATAAACATATTGGCGAAGTTCTTCTTCAGGGAGTTTTTAATAATAAAATATGAAATAAAGACGCCCAGAAGAACCCCTAGTACGATCACTATGGAAATAAAATCATTAATTATGGGGGCATTCATAGAGTTAAATTTAATGCAATTTTATTTGACAACTGTACTTTGTCTAAACTAAGCTTTCACGAGGGGAACGTCTGACACCTCATATGGTTGAGGAGGAAATATCTTTCTAACTCGGGCTACAAGGGCTCCATTATCTGAAAGTTAAGTATGGTACATTGCTATAAATAAAACAGCAATGAAATTGACTAAAAGGAATAGTAAAGGCCTTTTGAATTTTGCATTATTTTAGTTTAGTTGAAGCTAAGTAAAAAGTGACCACACCTGCAAGTATGGCGGGTATGGAAAATATCAAAAAATTCTCCGCCATCGAGAGCCCCATGCCTATAAGGACACCCCCCAGAGCCGGTCCAATCACAGCACCGAGTCTGCCAATGCCGATAGCCCAACCCAGCCCGGTGGTTCTGAATTCTGTGGGATACATCCTTGCAGCAACTGCGTACAATCCCACAAAACCACCTTGCAGCGTAAAACCGAGCAAACCAATTACAAAGAGCAAGGCACTGGAGCCAATAAACAATTTAAAAGTGGCCATCAAAATGCCTGTTACCACCAAAAAAACAGCCACTGTCTTCTTTAATCCTGTTCGTGAGGAGCAATAGCCCTGGATAATGATCCCAAAAAAGGCCCCCATATTGAAAACCGTACCGGCATAGATTGCCAATGACATTGAAAGACCAGTAGTCTCTGCAAGTTTTGGTATCCAACTTATTAGAAAGTACAAACATCCAAATGCCATGAATAAGGCTGTCCATAACTGGAAGGTAGGTATCCTGTACTCTTTGTTGAGTAGCTTGTTCACCGGAATACCTGAAGATTTTACTTCCCGTTTTGGGAGTCTTTCCAATGCCACATGCCCCAGTTTACTCAAAATTATATTTGCGTTGAGCAATGCTCCTTTGGGTTGTTTTTTTAGATAATAGTAAATCGATTCCGACAGTAAAAAATAGATAAGTGGCAAGCAGATAAAGGAGGCTATTCCGGCTAGTTTGAACATAATAGGCCATCCATAAGCTGGCACTAAACTTGCCGATACCATACCTGTTAAAACCGCACCTACGGGATAGCCAGATAAAACAAAACTGACCCAAAAATCCCTTTTACGGTCGGGGGCATACTCTGCGGTCAATGCGGCAGTACTTGCCAACATGCTTCCTATGCCTATACCGCTTAAAAACCGCAACAATATCAATTCGGAAACATTTTGTGACCAGGCAGTCATGAGCATACTGGCACCCATCAATAATGCACTGATCAGTATCATTTTCTTTCTTCCGATCTGATCTGCGAAGGGTGCCAAAAACATAGCCCCAATCATCATCCCCGCAAGTCCCGAACTAAAAACAATGCCTAACTCCTCCGGGCCCACCTGCCAGGATTTTGCTATTGCGGATGCGCAATAGGAAATAACCATGACGTCCATCCCATCCAAAATATTCATAACAAAGCATATAAAAAAGGTTGCATATTGTAATTTCGACAGAGACTGTCCGTCAATAAGCTCCTTCATGGTTTTTTGCATCCTTTAGTCTTTAGATTCGATTACGCCCAGCTGCACAACTTTACTATAAATCTTTTGCAAAATAGTTTTCTTGTTCGAAAAAAAGCTAGTTAATTAATAAAGCACGTATTGGCTATCTGACCTTTTTCGATCGATGGAGTAAAGTTAGGAATTTAGACCCTTTTGATAGTCACCGAACTCCCTGTACCTTTATTGTCCAAACGATCCAATACATTTTGAAGAGCTTGCAAGATAATTTCCCGCTTTTTAAACAAAAAAGCTTCCCCTTTAAGAGAAGCTTTTCCCTGTTGTACAGGCGGAGAGACTTCCCGCCGATGGCGGGATAAACTTCTCGTCTCCCCTATCCTTGCTTTTACCTTATGAATAAAAAAAGCCCTTCACAAATCGAAGAGCTTTTCCTTGTTGTACAGGCGGAGAGACTCGAACTCTCACACCTTTCGGCACTAGATCCTAAGTCTATGGTGTCTACCTCCCGATAGCTTCTCCTTCGTAATACTATAGAGAAGGAGCTATCGGGACCACCACTACCCGAAAGAATAAATCAGATTTACTAACTTGTTGGCATTGTATTCCATTAACCCTTATGAAGCTAAACAAGAAATTACTGATTGTCCTGATTGTTGCCAGTATTCTTCCCCCACTACTGTTTAGAATCATTGAATGGCGAAAGGGGCTTTTTGATTCCTGGTACGCTTTTTTTGAATCCTTGCTTTTCAATTGCCTTATTTCACTTATAGTAACACTAAGTATCTCCTGGGTGATATTAAGTATACTCCATTGGCTCAATAAGAAGGTTCCATGGCTGGATAATACCCTAAAGAGGCTCGCCATCGAAGTATTGACAACTTTTCCCGCTGCCCTGCTAATGGGATACCTATTTGGAAGTATTGCATTCTATGTAAACCCATATCATCAGCAGGAATACAAAGATTTTGTCTTTACTTTCCTTATCATTTCGGGTGTAATGAACTTTGTACTAGTAGCGGTATCGGATTGGTTTTTCTTTTTTAACAGATGGAAAGATTCCCTGATCGAAAATGAAAAGGCACTAACCAGGAACATATTGCTGGAAAAGGAAAACATAAAATCGCAATATGAAGTGCTCAAGAACCAGATCAATCCGCATTTTTTATTTAATAGCTTGAACGTACTTTCCTCACTGGTACATTCGAATCCCGATAAGGCAGAGGATTTCATTGATGAGTTTGCCGAACTGTATCGCTATATTCTGGACCAAAACGAAAAAGATTTGGTGAGTCTAAAGGAGGAACTGGATATTTCAAAATCCTATGTTTTCCTCCAAAAAATACGCTTTGATGACGGTATAGACTGCAATTTTGAATTAGATGACGCTCAAATTCAATCCTTTCAAATATTTCCGCTGGCCTTGCAAACCTTAATTGAGAACGCTATTAAGCACAACACTACAACAAAACATTCCCCTCTTAAAATTAATGTGGCCATCATCGCAGAACAACTTGTGGTCTCCAATAATCTTCAATCACGGGAACCAAGCGGAAATTCTACGGGTATCGGAATTCCTAATTTATTGAAACGATACCAGCATTATGGGCTTGTACCTATTTTTGAAAAAACCGATACACATTATAATTGTTACTTACCTTTATTAAGAAAACAGGATCTGATTTAATATGGGCACTAATATCTTGATCATAGAAGATGAACCAGCGGCTGCGGAAAAATTAGCAAGACAACTACAGGCTATTGATTCCGAGCTCAGTATCACCGGCACCTGTGCTTCCATTAAAGAAGGCATTCAATTTTTAAAAGAATCTTCCGTGGATCTTATTTTATCGGACATTCATCTTGCAGATGGATTGTCATTTGAAATCTTCAGGCATTTACAGACAGACATCCCCATAATATTTACCACTGCCTACGACCAATATGCTATAGAGGCGTTTAAGACCAACAGTATCGACTATCTGTTAAAACCAATAAAAAAAAGCTCCCTGTTCGAGGCCTTGGAAAAATTCAAAAGATTGCATCCCTCCAATCTACCTAAAACTATCGATTTTTCTTCACTGATCGAATCTCTTAATAAGAAACCGCATGAATATAAGGAACGCTTTCTTTTGGAAGCTCCCAACGGGGAGCTAAACACAGTACAGGTGGCAGAGATCGCCTACTTTTGCGCAGACGGGAAATATACTTTTGCCATCTGCAGCAATGGCAGGAAGTATTTTACTAAGGATAATATCAGCAAGTTGATAGAGCAATTGGATCCTAAGGACTTCTTTCAACTCAATAGGAAATTTATTGCCCATATTCATTGCATAGAAAAAATCATCAAATACTCTAAAAGCCGTTTGAAGTTACAGCTATTGCCCCCAACTGAAATTGATGTTATTATAAGCAGTGATAAGACCCCTGGGTTTAAGGAATGGTTAGGTCAATAGCACATTTCGCAAACTTTAATTCCATATAAGAACGGATTCGTTCCCTGAATTTCCTGTTTCGTTCCTTTTCTTTTCCTCTCTTTTTGTTTTAGGTCTAAGTTTGTTGCGGATATAAATTTAAAGAGCATGAAACCATTACTAGTTTTATTGAGTGTTTTTCTAATTGGATTACTTATCAAACTTTTGTCAAAAAGAAAAGGAATAAGCATTTCCTGGATTGGAAGAATGGCAATGGGCAGTATGTTGATATTTACAGGAGTAGCGCACTTCGCATTTACCCACGGCATGGCTGCTATGCTTCCCGCCTGGGTTCCTCTAAAAGTAGAGCTAATCTATCTCACAGGGATCCTTGAAATAGCCGGAGCAATAGGATTATTAGTAAATAAATATTCGAGGGTTTCGGGGATATCACTGATAATTTTTCTGATACTGATACTACCGGCAAACATCTATGCCGCCATTCACCATATAGACCCCACTACAGGTGTTGCGAATGGGCCCGGATTACAGTATCTACTATTTAGAATACCGCTCCAGTTTTTCTTTATACTATGGATTTACCTAAGTGCCATTAGATCCCATACTACGAAAACGAATATTAAATCTGTCAATTAAAGAAACAAGCATGGAAACAACAAACCGTTTTAAAAAGAATTTTGCTGATTTTCAGGCCAAGTACGATGCTGAAAGTTATGAAGTAAATCAAAAAAGAAAAAGGGAGCTCTTTTCGCAATTGGAGGGATCCGTATTAGAAATAGGTCCTGGAACCGGAGTGAATTTTGCGTTTTTAGAAAAGCAACCCATAAAATGGATGGGCATAGAACCCAACCCTGAAATGCATCACTATTTGTTCGCTGCAGCCAAAAAACACGCTATTACTGCCAGTCTTTTGGAATGTATTACCGAAAACATTTGTTTGCCTGCTGATCAGGTTGATTATGTTATCAGCAGTGAGGTATTGTGTTCAGTAAGCGATCTCGATAAAAGTCTCTCCGAAATAAAGAGGGTGTTAAAGTCTGGTGGAAAATTTCTATTTCTGGAGCATGTTGTCGATCATCATAATTTTTTAAGGCGCTCCATCCAAAAGACCGTCCCTCATACCCCATGGAAATGTTATTCGGATGGTTGCAATCCTGGAAGGGATATTGGAGCCGCAATTAAAAATACTGGATTTTCTTCTAGTTGTAATTTGGGAGCTAAAAAAGCTAGTAAAGATTTGCTGGTTTTTTTAAACACTGACGTGTTTGTACGTGATGGGTTTTTAGAAAAAATACAAGCATTTTTTAAAAACAAAAATACTTTTGCA
>CBDTVT010000016.1:0-28087 GCA_965364275.1 uncultured Eudoraea sp.
TTAGTTGTTTTCATAATAGTGTTCTTTTAATTATTATTCGGTGAAAATTATTCGGTATTCTGATCTGATCTCAAATAACCTGAATTTCGGGAACTATCGTGATTACTTTTCCAACTTCAATGGTCTTGTATCACATGGGTCAAAAGACAATCCTTAATATAATGAATTTAAGTAACTTGGTAAAATTATCGTGGATGAAACTGCTGTTTTATTGTCCGAAAGTAGGATTTTTCTTATCCTAAGAATTTCAGATTTTCAGACATCAGTATCTTATCTTTCTTTCAAAAAGAATTCTGTGGGGTATATCCCTATGAAGTATGCTCCTAAATTCAGGCTTTTTTCTTTTAAACTTCTATCTCATGCCCCTGAACAGCAAGTTCAATAGGGAAATCATAGGTATGGGTGCTCATAAACTTTTTAAATTTTTGGGATCTGTCCGTATCTGTGTGCGTAGGGTCGTGATGAAACATTACCAAACGCTTGGCCTTGGTTCTCTCTGATAATTCCGCGGCTAGTTCCATTGAACAATGCCCCCACCCCACTTTGTTTTCATATTCCTTCAGGCTATATTGAGAATCGTGTACGAGTAAATCTGTATTATTGCAAAGATCAAATCCAGAGACCCAACTATCCTCTTTAAATAAATGTGGGCTACACATTATGGGTTCATGATCGGGGATATAAGTAACCGATTTGGATCCAAATTGAATTCTATAACCAACTGTTGGACCGGGATGACAAACAAATTTAGAAGTGATTAAAAACTTCCCAATCTTAAATGGCTTGTTTGGTAATTCGTGTATGACCAATTTACTGGGGATATCCCTCAGCATTACCGGGAAAAGTGGAGGGGACAAAAATCTGTTTAACCTATCTTTTAAAGGATAGGAACTACCGCCAGGGCCCCAAATATGAATCTTTTTATTAGGATCAAAAATGGGTTTGAAAAAACCCAACCCCTGAATATGATCCATATGTAAGTGAGTGAGCAGGATGTCTATCCGTTCTGAGGTATAGTAACTATCAAAATCTATATTCAAAATCCCAGTACCTGCGTCCAATATTAGCCTTTCGTTCTCCTCTATGATTTCAATACAAGAAGTATTGCCCCCAAGTTTTTGTGTCTCTTTGGAGGAGGTGGGGTATGCACCACGTGTTCCATGTAGTTTAATTCTCATAGCTTGAGACATTATCCCAAAAAATAGCTAAAGCCCCGGCAAACTCTTTTGATCTTCCAATGATAGGGATGGAAGTAACAGAGATATTAAAGGATTTACCTTTCATGTTTTTTATCCAGAAGGTCTTATGGGCGGGTTTATGTGAATTTATTGTCTGTACAAGCGGTAAATCAGCCGGTAGAATATCATTTCCTTTGTCGTCATGGGCATAAAACACATTACCCCAGTCACTAACTCTCATTTCCCCTGTATCCTGAAAACGCTCTCCCAGTATTTGTTCTGCAGGTTCGTTGTAAAAAATCAGCGTACCTTCAGGGTCTACGATAAAAACCGGGACTGTTAGACAATCTGCCAATTGCCTGCTTAAAATAATTTCAATTTCGTGTGCTGACATAGGCAGACAAGTTTTTCGGGAGAACTCTCTTAAATATATAAAAAAAAATCGATTTTATTCTATAATGCCCGCTAGAATAAGCTGTTATTAACAGCGCTGTGGCTTGGGAGAAAGGAATCCTTACTAAGATAGTAATTTCATGCTTTTATCACTAGGTAAAAACCATAGAAAGTATATGGCTTCTAAGTAAAGTGACCTATTGTTAATTGATAAGTATATTATGGAAACTGAACAAAAGAGAAATGATTGCAATTAAAATTGGGGTTTAATTTTCAAACCTGAATTACAATAGAGGGGATATAAGATCAAATACTAACAAGAATCTTGGGATAGGAATATAAAAAAAGCCCTGGACGTAGTTCAGGGCTTTTTCCATTTTATGCATTCAGCTTTAATCAGATCCGGATACACTTAACTCAGGTAAAAGAGAGTGAAATTCCATCCCTTTAAAATTGGTGGCATCGAGCCAGTTTTCCCAAAATTCATCCCAGGCATCGTCCCCGTACATTTCATTGTATTTATCTACAAAGCCTCTGTCTTTATCCAAAGAAGCCCAATTGTCGTGCATCCATAGAATTCCCCAATCCCGGCCGTCTCCAGCGTTGGCCTGATTTGTAAATACATGAAGCCCCATATCGTAATTCAATTCTTTATATGCTTTTATAATCGTCCCAAATAAGTGGCGGGCATTGTTCCCTTTATTTTCATTAATCTCAAACCAGCGGATTTGCATCACTTTGGCCGTCTGACCTTCCGGTGCATAAGTCATCCCTTCGGCGAGTTTCCAGTACTCCCATTCTCCCATTTCGGAATGTGGTCCTACATTAGCCATCCAATCTTCCGAATGCGCATCAGACATAGGGGTGTCATTATCGGTCCAGGTCATTGGCCCCATTACCCAAACAAGGCTGCCTGCACGTGGCCCGGAATCTATAGACCATACGTTTACCTGTTGAGCGCCCTCAGTATGGTATTTTTTATTGTGTGCTTTCAAGCCATCATTAAGCTGTTTAACGTGTCCTGATTTTGGAGTGAGATGTATTGTAGCATACATCACATAAGGCGTATCATCCTGTGCACTTAGTTGGCAGGTGATGAATAAAATAAGTAATAGAGATAATTTTTTCATTAGTAATGGTTTTAATTAATTATTGGTCCTAAATGTATATTTTTTATATAGGAATAAATTCTTTTGAGGACGAACACCTATATTTAATGTCCGAACAACTCTATTTTTTTAACAAAACAAAGTGTATGTTTAGGGAATTTCGGCTTCGATCCATGCTTTACAAGGAAACCTCTCTTTTTCTTTGATTAATAATTTGCTGCTTTAGGAAGTACAACCATACAAACTGATTAATTTGTCAAGCTTAGGATATTGATTGGATTCATTTCCTTCAGGCTATTTCAAATAACATTATCTTTAATTTCAAATGGAAGCCTCAAGCAATTTTCTTAAAAGATCAGGATTTTTAGCCCTTCTGATGATTTTTGTGCTTTGTTGCTCAAAGGAAACGAACATACCAGTTCCAACGCAAACTTATGAACCCCATACTTCCAACATTGAGGAAATTCTATTTATCGGCAACAGTCTCACCTCTTTCAATTTGGGGATTTCATATCACTTAAACCTTTACCTGGCTAATGATTCGTTATCCTATAAGCCTTTGATTCAGGAAGCAGCGTTCAGTGGTTATAGTTTAGCTGTGCATTTGACAAATGAACAGACTCTGGCAAAAGTAAATGAACGCTCCTGGGATGTAATCATACTACAAGAAAATACAGCCATAGCCGTAAATGATAATATGGCAACTTTAGAATCTATAAAAGCATTTCAAGAGTTAGTGGGGAATAAAGGAACCATAATTTATCTTTTAATGTCCTGGCCTAATAAGGATCAGCCAGAAATGTTTATTCCAATAAAAAAGACTTTTGAAGAGGGAGCTCAAGCTATCGGAGCAACCATTATTCCTTTAGGGGAAGTTTGGACGGCAATAAATCAGGATGGAAACCCCAATATTGATTTATATAATGCTGATGGCATACATCCATCTTTACAGGGTACTTTTTTGGCGGCGTCAATGTGTTACTCGTATATCTATAATCAAAATCCTTCTGAAAATCCATATTCGGCTGGCCTGGAAGATGCCACCTCACTTTATCTTAAACGAAAAGCTATAAAATAATAATCTGTATGGATTAAGAGCCCTGAGGTATGCTATAGGATCGACTGTTTTGGTGGTCATAGCGGTCAAAATATGGCTTCAATCAGTTGGCAACTTATAAAAAAATGTCTATTATTAACTAAATAAATGAATTATGGATTATAAAAAATCGATTCTACATCTTGTAATTAGCCTGCTTTTATCACCTGTAATAGTGTACATTGTATTAATAGCAGCCAAATTAACCGGGGCCTCCTATGAAATGACTCATGGGGAAACATTTATTATTTGGCTCCTTATGGCAATTGTGATCAATCTGTCTTTTACTAAGAAGGAATAGAAGAACCATCGCTTCAATACTTGAGATAGGGAACAAATTAGACAATAGATTATGCCTGTCCGGCCTTTCCCATTCTTCATTGGAAAGGAAAACAATGGCTTCTGGGACCCTTGCTGCTTTTGCTGTGTGAATGGGTTTTCATCCTCTCTGTCCTGCAGAATCTTTCCACTATACTCCTCTGTTATATTCGTGTTTGATTGTCCCAAATAATTCACCAACTATTTTCATAGTAATGCGAATATAAAGCAACATTGCAGATGCATAGTTCTTCTGTCTTTTAAATCTTATATGTATCTTCGAAACACCAAAATTTAAACCTTATAACAGTTCTGCATGCAGCAGAAGATTATACACCTTTAACAAATTTAATATGGCAATGACAAAAAATATAGTATTGCTTTTTTCTCTTATCCTTTTTCATAATTTATCATATACTCAAACCCAACCATGGCAAGGAAAATTTGAACCCATTGATAACATGATTGCCCCTCCAAACAGCTACAGAACCGCAAGTGGGGCTCCGGGAAGAGATTATTGGCAGCAACGTGCCGATTATAAGATAAAGGCGACTTTAGATGAATCAAATAATACAATCTCAGGAGAAGAAACTATTACTTACTATAATAATTCTCCTGATGATTTAAGGTATATATGGATTCAGTTGGAGCAGAATGTAAACAGAAAAGGAAATGAAGATTTTGGCTCCTTTTATAATAATATAAAAGACTCTATGAATGTACGCCAGATGCAGTTTCTTACCAGAGCTATTGACTTTCCTGCAGGCTATACTATTAAATATATTAAAGATGTTAATGGGAACTCAATGAAATCATTGGTTAATAACACCATGATGAAAGTATTGCTTACCGAGCCCCTTAAATCTGGCTCATCTTTAAGTTTTTCTATTGCGTGGTCCTACCCAATTACAGACCGAAGCATGTATTTCTTATCAAGAGAAGGTTATGAATATTTTCCTGAAGATGATAATACTGTTTACCTAATTGCCCATTGGTTTCCCAGAATGGCAGTTTACAATGATACCGAAGGCTGGCAAAATCAACAATTTCAAAGACTTGGGGAATTTGCATTAGAATTTGGAGATTATAGTGTTGAAATAACTGTTCCTGAAGATCATATAATTGCGTCAACAGGTCTTTTACAAAATAGTGGTGATGTACTCACCAGGACACAAGAAAATAGATTGAATGAAGCGCGTGGATCTTTTGATAAACCTGTAATGATTATCACTAAAGATGAGGCTGAAAATAATGAGAAAACTAAATCTTCCAAACAGAAAACCTGGAAATTCAACGCTACAAACGTTCGCGACTTTGCTTTCGCATCATCTCGTAAATTTATTTGGGATGCACAAGCTGTAAAGTTGCCAAGTAATACGGTTATGGCTATGTCTTTTTACCCTAAAGAGGGGCTGCCTGTATGGAAGGAAGAATCTACAAAAGCTATAAAAAATGCACTAGAAGTGTATTCTGATGCTACTTTTGATTACCCTTATCCGGTGGCTATTTCGGTGAACACCTCTAATATAGGAATGGAATTTCCAATGATCAGTTTTAATGGCGGCAGACCTAAAAATGGCAAGATCAGTAATGCTGCAAAACAGGGTATGATTGGCACAATTGTTCATGAAGTGGGTCATAATTGGTTTCCCATGATTGTGAGTTCAGATGAGCGTAAATGGATGTGGATGGATGAAGGTTTAAACACATTCCTTCATCAAAGAACTATTGCAGAAAGATACCCGGGATTTAGCAGCACAACACCAAAAACCATTGTGCCTTTTATGAGCGGTGATAAAAATATTATGCGCCCTATTATGACAACCTCTGATAGCGAATTACTAACGCAGTTCGGAAATAATTTTTATATGAAACCTACTGTTGGTCTGCAGATGCTAAGAAATTCAATTGTTGGACGCGAATTATTTGACCAGGCATTTAAGGAATATGCCAATCGCTGGAAATACAAACATCCAAATCCTGCAGATTTATTCAGAACGCTGGAAGATGCAAGTGCGGCAGACTTAGATTGGTTTTACAGAGGTTGGTTTTTTACAACCGATAATGTTGATATGGAACTCACTGATGTAAAATGGTTTAAAGTAAATGAAGAAGAGTTCAATAATAAGGATCAGAAAAAGACCATTAAATTAAAGATTGAGGGTGAAAACTCCAGTGAAAAAGCAAAGGATTTTTCCAGCGGCCCCGAAGCCATAACTATGACCTCAACACCGGATGAAAGCTATGGTGGATATTTATCAAGAATGGATGAGCCCGAACTTCGCAAACAACTTTCAGGTAAAAATATTTATGAAGTTAGTATTAAAAATGTAGGTGGCCTGGTAATGCCTGTTACAATAGAATGGATATATACTGATGGATCTAATGAGATTGATACATTGCCGGCAGAAGTTTGGCGCAGGAACGAATACGAAATAAAAAAGACTTTTATAAAAGAAAAAGAAGTTTCAAAAGTGAATTTAGACCCTAATTTTGAGTTTGCAGATACGGATATGAAAAACAATTCCTTTCCTAAAGTAGAAACTCCTTCAGAATTTGATGAGTTTAAAGCGAAAAAGACTACTAATTAGTTTAGATAGAAATAAATAAACCCATTTACAAGGAGTTTAAACCACAAAAAGACAGCCAGATAGGCTGTCTTTTTTCATTCTAATCACTCTTAGATGTGATTAAACAGAATTCTTAGGAGTTGTCCTGAATCGTAGCTTTGGGTGCATTTTTTTTGACCGATGCAATCCCATTTGCCATAGAGGAAGCAGACGCATACATCTGACTGTCACCTATTACCTGCCCATTAGATGCTTTTAAACTAAAATAAGGGCGTCCGTCCTTTGCCTTTTTCTTGTCGAACATTTTATCATTTTGTGAGTTTTTCCTAACGGATTCTATCCCGTTATCACATGAAGATTTAGAATTATAAGCTTCACTGCTTAGAATTACCTGTCCGTTTGATGCTTTAAGATTGAATCTTAGCTTTCCGGCTTTGTCTTTTTTAATTTCAAATTTTCCCATTGTTATATATACTTATTTTTCATAAAATTAAGAAAATATCTTCAATAACAGTTCTACTTTCTCAGAAAGGACTATAACTCAATTCCTCTTTATATTAATAAGCTATCCTTCTATTTATTTTAAAATTTAGGCATTAGAACCCCAATTTCACATCCTGTGTCTACGAATTCAAATATTTATCCTTATTCAACCAATATATGATTGGTGACCTGCTTTTGGTTTTTAGTTATAGCTACTATTGTTTTAATGATGCTTTGCTAAAGATATATTCGGGAATCTCGACATCGAACTCCATGCTCGTAACTATAAAATCGGTTCCTTTGCCATCTTTCAACATATCTTTAAAGTTCATCTTCATTGGATACCAATGACCATCTATCTTTTGAACATTTTCCAAAAGCACCCGTTTTAACAACTGTCCGCTTTTGGCGTACAATTCCTGTTTTAGAGGTACAAACCGTTCCTGGTCTACCCACATTTTTTGCTTTTCATAGGTTACATTGTCTACCTTGGCATTGAGTTCCATGACCCAGACTTTTCGGTCATCAATGCTTTCCTCACCCGTAACTTTTGCATTGTACATCCTGTTTAACCTACGATCTTCCATGGCATCTTCGTATGACATATCGGAGCCCATGACCGATTGCCTCAGCATGTGGCCCGAAAGCTGTATGGTACGGTCTGTGGAAGGGGAATAGATCCACAATCTATCTTCCAGTTTCAGCATTTTAGTGCCTTTTTCCCTTGCCGGTGACAAATACTCGGTAAAAGCTGTTACCTCACCCCTGGCATAGCCCTTGGAGGTTATGGTTCTGCTGTTCCGCTTGCCGTTGATCACCATTTGTGATTCGGATATGCTGGTTTTCGCAATCATATTGTCGTCCACTTTTTGGAGAATAATCTCAGGGCTCGGGGCCTTTTCCTGTGCCAGAATTATGGCCGGCACCAAGAGAAAATAAATCATTTTATACATGAAAACATATTTTATATTAAATCTATTTTTAACTATACAAAAACTATACCTCCATTTCCTTGAACAAGGTAGCTGTCTCTCGTTGGTAAATTCCTATTCCCGATAGTAGTGTGCCTAAGACCATTGCGAACAGGCCCGGAATGAAACCAATGAAGAACAAGGATGGGGTAACCTTGGCTCGGATGACTGAGGGCATCATCATAGTTGAGTTGCTTAGGTACTCCCCAATATCTATGCCTACAACCTGCAAATAATAGGTTGCCCCCACCCCGATCGCAGAGCCTATTACTGATCCGATGATACCAATTAGTACGGCCTCATAAAACAAGCTGCGGTATATATGGCCTTTTGATTCGCCCAGGGCGAGCCTAATGCCAAATTCCTGATACCTCCGCAATCCGCCCAATAGGCCAGTGTTCCATAGCACTATAGACATGGCGAAAACAAAGATGCCTACAAAAAGGACGGAAAAAACATCCACATAATCCAGATAGCCCGCCAAATTGTTCTGTGCCTTTAAGGGTTGCATCACAGGGGCGTATTCATCTGTGCTACTCGCGTATTTCAAATTAAATGTATTGCTAATCTGGTTTGCCTTATCATCATCATAGACCTCATCGTTAAGAAACCCCAGGATTTCTCCCGCACCGTTTTCCATATCCATCATCCGTTGGGCATCACCAATATCGATAATGATGGCGCCCTTGTCCATTGCCGCTGTGCCGAAACGGACAGTGCCCGTAACGGTAAAGTTTTCGAAAGACATGGCACCGTTCATTGTAGAGCCGATATAGGTAATCTCGTCTCCTATTTTCAGATCTAACTTTTGTGCAAAATCATGGCCTATCAAAGCTTCTCCGGTCTCTGTAGGTATCTTACCCGATACCAATGAATTGGGAATGTTTAGCCGTTCAACCTCCCCGCTCTTTTCTGAGAATAATTCCAGCGCCATGCCCATGGCCGGGCCCTGGCCCTTGGTTTCCCCAGAGGCATCGGGGGCATCCATTAATCCTCCGAAACGAATTCGCTTTACCCATTTCATTTGTGGGATTTGTGTGCGCAACGATTGCATTAAAGTATCTACCCCTAACAGCGCCAGATCATTGGGCAATTGATCCTTGTTCTCTGCATATGCCTTTGACATCACCTTTACGTGCCCAGTATCAAAACGCGCATTCTGATCCACAATATCCCCCATGGCCCCTTTCAGGTAGCCGCTGAGCAATACAGTTAGGGCTACGCCAATGGTGATGATTATAATTGGCAAGAGACTTCGATTCTTGTCTCCCAAAATTCCTTTTAACAAAAATTGTATCATTGTAATTTTCCTTTTAATGCGTCAACAGGATTCATTTTGGAGATCTTTCTGGCGGGTAAAAAGCTAACAAGCGTTGCCAAAGAAACCAACATCAAAATAGTTCCCAAAAATAATTGTGGACTATAGGCCGGATAAATAATGTTTGCCATGGGAAACCCCATCTCATCTGTTCCCTTGGGCATGCTAATTCCGTTCATCGCAGTAGGAACAAACAGGCCCAAACCTAAAATTCCACCTACCAAAATGGCCAGAATACTGTACATACTGCCTTCAATAGTGAAGATCCCCGCTACTTTGGCCCGAGTCATTCCCAAGGAAATCAAAGTTCCAATTTCTTTTTGCCTTCTGAAAACAGAAAGTACCTGTGTATCAAATATTGCCAATAATGCAATGCACAAAAGGATGCCATAAATGAAATACGAACTTATCGTTTCAATTTCTACCATTGCCCTAATATCTTTCAGAAGTATATCTCGATTTAGGAATGTCCAGTTGGGTGGGTTTTTTTCAGGCCTGTACCCTTCGCTGGCGATAAAAAGGCTGGCGTGCTGGTCAAGTCCGGTCATTTCCCATAATTTATCTAGTTCCACCCATATTTGTCCATTGTCTACATTAGGTACCGTAGTGTCGAAAATGCCGGCTATGGTAATTTCAGAGGCGTCAAAGGTGCCGTTCTGATCACGCCACCGAAGTATTACCTGATCCCCAATTCCCAGATGTGCAGAAGCCGCCATCCGCTTTCCAATGATGGCTGGAATGCCGGCATCACTGGTTTTGAATGCTTTAGTGGGAAGTTTAAGAACGTTCTGATCTGCAGGTATCCCTTTCAGAAGGATGGATACCATTCGCCCATCTGGATAAATGGAAGCCTGTCTGATCAACAGGGGCTCCAATCCCTTTTGCTCGTTTTTATTTAAAATCCCGTGACCATCCAATAAGGTAAAGGGATCATAAGGGTCGTAGTCGGCATGCTGTAATTGCCCGTATCCGTATTCCCATTCTGTGGCATCTTTTTCGGCCTGTTGATTCCAGCCTTCCAAAAATGCTTTGTAGAAAATGATGACGACAAATGTAAAAGCCAGTACTAATACATTAAGCCAGGTGCGAAGCCCTGCCCCCATGATATTCCTGAATGCCAATTGCATTGCTTGTTTCATTTATAATCTGATTATTGTGTTCTTTGGTTATTATGTAATCTACTCATAACTCCTTATCCTTAACTTCTTTATTCATTCGCTTTTATATACCCCTCACTAAACGCATAATCTTTTACTGCAACTTCCCTTTCAACGCATCGACAGGATCCATTTTAGCAATTTTTCGTGCGGGTAAAAAGCTAACAAGTGTGGCTGATACTACAACCAGTATTATCGTGCTTAAAATTAATCCAATTCCATATACGGGGAAAATACGTTCCGCTACCGCTATACCCATATCCTGGGAGGCTATGGGCATGCCGATACCCTTTTTTGCCAAATAGACGAACAGCGGAATACCGTAAATACTACCTAAAATGGTCGCCAGAATACTGTACATACTGCCTTCAATGGTAAATAACCAGACCACCTGCCAGCGGGTCATACCCAAAGAAATATAGGTGCCAATCTCTTTCTGCCTTCTAAAAATGGACAATACCTGTGTATCGAAAATCGCCAAAAGGGCAATGGCCAACAACAAGAAATACATAATGGAGCCACTTATTTTCTTCATGGCAATGATGTCGTTGAGTTCTTTTAACAGATCCTCCTGACTTCGGAAATTCCATCCGTCCAGCAGCTCGTGCTGATAAGCATTACCGGCTATAAACATCGTGGCATGTTCTGTAAGACCGGTCATTTCCCAGAGTTTTTCTATTGGGATCCAAATTTGTCTGCCATCTACCGTGGGTACATCCGTATCAAAAATTCCCGCAATGGTAATATCTGCGGCATCAAAAGTGCCGTTTTTGTCGCGCCATCGCAGCAACACCTGATCGCCTTCTTTTAAATTTGCCGATGTTGCCATTCGTTTCCCGATAATTCCGGGAATAGAGGCCTTACTTTTTTTAAGGAAATTCGTTGGTAGTTTTAAGATGCTTTGTTCCGTTGCAATTCCTTTTAAGGAAACAGATATCATCCGCCCTTGCGGATAAATAGATGCCTGTCTTATCAAAATCGGCGTCAGGTTCTGGGATTTGTCTTTGGGCAACATGCCATGCCCATCCTGTAAAGTAAATGGATCATAAGGATCATAATCTGCATGCAGTAAATGCCCCTTCCCGTATTCCCATGCAATGCTATCGCGTTTGGCCTGTTGATTCCAACCGTCTATCATCCCGTTATACAGAATGATCACTACATAAGCAAATGAAAGCACTCCTACATTGAGCCAGGTGCGTAGACCAGACCCAATCAGGTTTTTATAGGCGAGTTGTAATGCAAGTTTCATTTGTTCTTATCTCCTGGTTTTGACTTCCTCCTTAAATATCATATTTGATCTTCGTCACATATTCATCCTCCGCCACTTTGCCATCCTCCAAATGGACGATGCGTTCCAGATACCCCATGACCTTCTCATCATGGGTGGAGAACAAGAAGGTGGTATTTAATTCATTGTTAAGTTGCTTCATGGTTTGCATAATGGCATGCGCGTTTTTGGCATCGAGGTTTGCGGTAGGTTCATCGGCCAGCACAATTTCCGGACGTTTTACCATGGCTCGAGCAATAGCAACACGCTGCCCCTCGCCTCCCGAAATTTTTGCGGGTTTTTTATTGGCCATATTCTCCAGGCCTACCCATTCCAAAGCATCCATGACCATTTTTTTTCGTTCCGCCTTTCCTATATTCTGGAGGATCAGGGCAAACTCCACATTCTCAAAAACAGTGTAGACGGGCAACAAATTATAGACCTGAAAAATAAAACCGATATGTCTGTTACGCAATTCGGCAGCCTGTTTATGCGACAGTTCTGAGATGTTATTCCCCATAACAATGGCCTTGCCTTCTGTAGGGCTGTCCAGCGAGCCCATAATGTTTAAGAGCGTGGTCTTTCCCGAACCACTGGGACCAACCAGGCCTGCAAATTCCCCAGTTTTGAATTTAAGGTTAATATCGGTCAAGGCTTCAAATTCACCTTCACCTACCTTGAATCGCTTGGTTACATGTTCTATGTTGATAATATTTTTTTTGTCTTCCATGAGAATTTATTTTAATGATTATAGACCAGCATTAACCGAAAACCAGGACCGGCAAAAGCGTTGATCAGCTCGTTCATCTGTATACCCCGCTGTATATCCGGATTATAATAGGCCATCACATAGCCTGTAAGATTTTTAAATTGATGTTCATAGCTCATAAAAAAGGTCATATTGTTAAGGGTCCAGTCCTTATAGACTATAGCACTTAGATTATCAAAAAGCCCTAGCGGATAAGTAAGGTGTAGCGCTGTAAGATTGGTATTGTTCACAAATTGAAAAGGTTCTGTATTAAAGGAGGTAATAAGATGTTCTGCCACTGCGCTAAGGCCTGAACCTATTCCAAAAGTATAATCCATGCCCAGATTCAAGAGGGTCTGATTGCTAAGGATCCCTACATCTTTTGTTTTATGGATGTAAGAAGCCTCGAACCACAATCCAATTTCTACATCCCACTTCCCGTCGAGCGCGATGCGGTTTTCAGGAATTTTTTCAAACTCGGGAGTCCCGGGAAGACCTTCCGAATCTGCAGTTCTATGATGGTAGGAAATTCCCAATTCCCCTTTGGGTACGGGAAACTGAACTCTTCCACCAAATTCAGGGTCATACTTGTAGGTCTTTACTGTATCAAAACCTCGAGTGTTTTCGTTGCCGTAAAGACCCCAGACCCAAATATTAGCATTGTTCAGAAAATAGTAACGGCCCAAAACCGCATAAACACCATCTGTAAGTCCCAGAGGATCACGAGGGTCTATCTCATTAAACCATTGCAATGGGCGCAATAGGGTAGCCACCCCAAAATCTATTTTTTGCAGCCCTGCACGTATTTCAAACTGACGCCCTTTATATCGGGCCCATATTCTATAGGGGTCTATATAACCATCTGCCTCCCCTTTATAAAACGGACTAAATGATGTATCTCCGTAAATATCGGCAGAGACCTGAAAATCCAAAGTTTTGGTAGAATCCAGGGGAATGGCATAATCTAGTTTGGGAATATAACGTGCCCCAATCAAAATATCGAGCTCACTATCCGGGCTATAATTACCAAAAGCAGATAACTGGCCATCAAACACTAACCGTTTTTGCGCATAAGTTTGAACAACTACCAGCATTAATATCCATACGATTCTCGTTAGTACGGTCATTTTTTATTTTTTGGCATTACTCCGTAAAAAATAAAGTTAGTCAGTTCTACCGCAAGCTCCTGTGTACTTCCATACATGGAGGTCAGACGTTTGTCCAACAACTTTTCATTCAGGCTATTTATCATATATATTACGAAGTCAATTTTAAGGTCTTTTCGGATCTCTCCTTTTTTTTGGGCTTCGCTTAGGTCTTCATGTAAGGCTTGCATCATGGTTTTTTGCCATTCCTCCAGGGTATTTTTCAGCCCGGTTTCAGTTGCGCCATATATATCGCGTAAGAACTCCTCACTCAGGTTTTCATTATTATCGTGTTCCATCTGTACCAGACGATGAATCTTTTCATTAAAAGGCAAATCGGCATCCATGATCCTGCGGTAATCCAACACTCCTTTTTCCATAATCTGTACAAGGACTTTCTTGGCCACATGATTTTTGTTCTCAAAGTTGCGGTAAAATGTCATTTTGCTTATTTCGGCCTTTTTGCAGATTTCCTCAACGGATACTTTGCCGATACCATATTTCCAGAAAAGGGCATGTGCAGCATTCAGTATCGCCACATAGCTTTTGCTCTTTTTCTCTTTTGAAGCTCCCATAGATGGGACAAATATAAGGAATATGTTACTATTACTGTAACTTTATGAAATATTGGTAACACTTATTGCTAAACCTTTGATGACGTATTGGCTCTCGTAGTATTAATTTTCCGGGCTAACCAAAAAATCCAACCTAAATCAAAAGACCGGATGCTTAACTATGTGGCCCATTCACAAAATACATTTTCATTTTGCCACGGTTCTTTACTGGAATTTCTCCCCTGTAATCACAGTTAAATTCATCTTTTACTAATTCGAAAGTGTGTTCACTGATATTGATTTTCCCTGTTTCGGAGTTCGTTTCCATCCGGGAAGCAACATTCACAGTATCTCCCCATATATCATAGGAAAACTTTTTGCTTCCAACCACCCCGGCTACTACCGGACCTGTATTGATCCCTATCCGCATATCAAAGGAGAGTGCATCTTCTGTTCCGCCGGACTTCGCATCATCTACGAATTGTAAAATCTCAAAGGCTGCCTTAACCATTTTTATGGCATGATCCTCTATAGGAAAGGGCAATCCGCCGGCACACATATAGGAGTCTCCGATGGTTTTGATCTTTTCGAGGTCATATTTTTCAATAATGTCGTCAAAGGCAGTAAAGTAAACCCCAAGCCTGTTGACCAGTACTTCAGGATTTACGTTTTCTGAACGCGCCGTGAACGCCTCAAAATCTGTAAATAATACGGTAACAGATTCAAATTTATTCGCCTTAACTACCCCTGATTCTTTTAATTCCATGGCCGTTTCTTCCGGCAAAATATTAAGTAAAAGACGATCGGATCGGTCCCTTTCTTTTTCTATAATAGTTTTAGTTCTTTTTATGTATAAATTACGCCTGAACAATCCAACCGCCAGCAATAAAATTAGAAATAAGGCAGTTCCGATGGAGATTGTCACTATCTTTTGTGTGCGTTTCTGTTGATTCGCTAAATCCAGTTCTATCTGTTTTTGAGAAACTTCCATCTCGGCCATTTGTTGAACTGAGGTGATGTTTTTTACGCTGTCTCTGAATGCAATGTAATTTCTGTAATATTTCAGAGACGCGGAGGCATACCCGGTTCTTTCATACAACTCCGAAAGCTTTAAGTAAGCGCTGCCCATTTCTGCTTTTAATCCATATTGTTTGGCCAGGTTTAAAGAACGTAAGGAGTAACCAAAGGCAGCATCCCAATCGTTTTTATCGGCATAAATATCGGACATGTAGGTAAGGTATGTTGTAATAGGCCTGTAGTTGCCTAATTCTTCAAGGATGGCTATTGCTTCACTGATATTTTCCTCTGCCTGGGTTTCCTGCCCTTTTTGTGCAAAGGCCAATCCTTTATTGCCAAGATTGTACGCCAAATAAGGTTTTCTGTCCAGATCTTTAAATATAGCGCCTGACATATTAAATAAAACAAGGGCAGAATCTGGTTGGGCCCATTCCAAATAGGAGTCTCCCAGGTTTTCCAATGCGATTGCATAACTAATTTCGTCTACGTCTTCCAAAATTTTAATTGCATTGATGTAGTATTTTTTGACATTCTGTTTACTGCCCATGCCGGCATAAACAGCAGCTATAGCCGTATATAAATTGCCCAGTTCTCTTTCTTCTCCGCGTTCATTGCAGATGTCTACCGCTTTAAAAAAACTTTCCAGGGCGCTGCTCAGATCGCCTTTTTGTTCCAGTGCCTGCCCTCGATTTAAATACCCTCTATATTCATATCTGCTCGAATCTACCGCTATAGCTTCAATTAAAAGCTGATCACTATATTTTAGGGATTCATCGGGGTTTGGATTATTTCTGGCAATTTTATCTAATAAATCTAGTCGTTGTGCGCTGTCATAGTTTCCCGACTCATAAATTTTTATCAGGCTATCGGAAACATTTCGATTTTGACCAAAACAAGGAGAACTGGCCAAGACAAGTAAACTAAGTGAACAAATTCCTTTGAGAAACAGAGAATTGATCTTTGTGAGGTAAGGCTTCATAAAATAGGAATTGGGTTCCTCATAGGTCTTTTCTACTCTCCGATTTGGATCTTTGGATCAATGGTATACGCACCAGTTTTGGAACCTACACTAAACTGAATTTGATATTTATAAGGGGTTTTACCGCCGCGTATTACCGTAGCCTGAACAAGCTTATCCCCCTTTATGGTATCTGAACTAAAAATTCTGGGGCCGCTGATATATGTAATAGCAGTTATGTTCACCGGGAGTTTGGGCTCTGTGGATGACACCCCTTTCCACACAATGTTATCCCCCACCTGGGCGAAAATAGTAAAGGTCTCCGGAGAATTGTTGTTTAACACAGTTGTATTCTTGCCCACCTTAAAGAAACAAGCCTTTCCGGGGTTTGGATTTTTTGTGTCTACGTTGAGGGTTATTTCATGTGCCGACTGTGCATACAAACCATGTGCAGCCAAGACTATGGTCAATACAAAAACAATCCAGCTAATTTTATTCCGTTTCATTTACTCTAATTATAACTATCAAACAAAAAAAGATGTTATTCAATACTTATCCTATTTATTTAATCAGATTATATCAGAAATATACCATATATATCTATAATTACTTGCATTCACAAAAAAAGAAAGCCCGGGTTGGCCCGGGATTTCATTATTTGATTTGAAAGGTATTCGCTTTTAGGCCGTAATGGCCAACTTGTATATAAGTATTATTATTCAACTTTAATTTTTGGGTCGAATTCATACTTATCACCATCTACTATGAACTGAATAGCATAACTGAATTCCTTGCCTTTAGCGTTACCTTTAACTTTTTGCTTCACCTTCTTTTTTTTTCCATTTTCCTTTATCCCCTTTTTTTTAGCCTTACTAAATATATTTTTGCTATTACCCACCGCTCTAAATTCTATCATCTCAATATCAATCTCTTCCTCGGAAGTGGTAACACCTTTCCATTCTACGAAGTCATCAGGCTGTACCAGGATGGTAAAGGCTTTAGCTGAAGTTCTATCAAGGATTTCTGTATCGTCTTCATTTTCTACATCAAAAGTACAGGCAGCCGCAGGATCATCCTGAGTTAATTCTTCAGTATCCACAGTTAATATAATTACATGAGTAGTGCCCTGGCCATAAAGGTTAGTCCCAAAGCAAATTAATAAAAGGGCTATTCCTAGTAAATTTCTGTTGATTAGTTTCATGTTTGGTTTTTTAGGTTAATTATTTATCATATCCAAAGAACTTCGGTTGTACTTTTACTGCCTTCAAGGTAGAAAATATAATCGAATCTATTTGTAAGGTTTTGCCTACGTAGAGATAGGCTGTCGGCTCCTCCGCCTTTGAGTGTGCTACTTTGAATACAACAATTCATTTACTTCTTCAAGAATTTCAAAAAGCAATTTGCAAATTCCTTTAAGGAACCTGATAGATAATTAATTGCAATGTGCCTTTACCCTTTTAAAATGCGATTACATTAAAGAGTAGAACAAGATGGAAAAGGTTAGAATGGGAATGACCTATATTTACGCGATGGATGACCGTTGAACCCAAAGCTTATAAAATAACATGAAGAAATTTATTACATTTTTACTACTAATTGCGGGGCTATATCTCTTACTTCTTATCCCGATGCCTGAAAATAAGAGTGAACCTCAAAAGGCATCACAAATTCCTTTTATTTGGGATCAGGATGCGCTTTGGGAGAATTTGGAAATTGCCTTTATCCAGGCTAAAGCAATTCCATCTGAAGAATTGGATTCTATAGTACGGGATATGGCTTTTAAAAATGATAGTATCCTAAACGCCTATAAGGATAAAGCTATAAAACCTGAAGATGATTTTTATCCATTGATAGAGCGTAGGTTTTTCCAGATTGCTCCGCTAATTGCCGCACAGGAAAACAAATCTGATTGGCATGTCCGGTTTTATAACAGGGTAAGAAAAAAGATAAAATTAGATTCCCGTTTTTGGGATATGAGCAATCCCAGCGCGCGTAATACCTCTTACCGGATCCTATATGGCATGAGAGCTGCAATGGAGGAGATTTTATTGCAATCCAGTGAGGATCAGTTTGTCTCAACAACCTTTGTTTTCGAGGAACCTTCCGCCACTCCTTCTGTAGAACTCCTGGGAATAAAAGTACACAGTGGGGATTTGCTCGTCAGCCGGGGCGGAGCAGAGGTCTCAGCTTTTATTTCGAGAGGAAATGATTTTCCAGGAAACTTTTCACATGTTGCTATTATCCATATAAACAAGGACACTAACGAGCCCTATTTAGTGGAAGCTCATATTGAAAAAGGTGTGGCTATAGCAACAGTAGATGAGTATTTAAATGATAAAAAACTGAGGTTTATGGTGATGCGGCCCAGGGTTGATTTGGAGCAAATGATAGCAAATCCTATGCTGCCCCATGAAGCATCCTTATACATTTATAATGAATCTCAAACCAGACATATTCCTTATGACTTTAAAATGGACTATTACGATTCTTCGGCCATGTTCTGTTCAGAAGTTGGATCATATGCCTATAAGCAGTTTGGGATTAATTTATGGGAGTCTGAATCTACCATCTCGTCAAATGGGATTATTGAATGGCTGAACAATTTTGGCGTTGAGAATTTCGTAACCCAAATGCCATCTGATCTTGAATATGACCCAATGCTTAGCGTTGTAGCCGAATGGAGGGATAAGAAAATTCTTTTTCAGGATCATGTAGACAATGCTGTTATGGATGCTTTGATAAGCCGTGCCAATGAAGGTGAAAAACTCGATTACAATCTTTGGATGCTGCCTGTGGCAAGGGTTATTAAGGGGTATTCGTTATTTCTTAATAGCATCGGAAAAGAAGGGATTATTCCGGAAGGTATGGGAGCTGTGACAGCATTGAAAAACAATGATTTTGTAGACCGGTTTAAGAAATGTAAATCCTTTACAGAATCTAAAATAAATGCTTTTAGGGAAGAAAATAAGTATATACCTCCATACTGGCAAATGGTGAGAATTGCAGAAGAGAGTTTAACAAATTAGGTTGTTCTTAAAAAGAATAACAACTTTTTGCATTTATCCTGTGAATTTGTTTTTAAAGTGATCCATCTATTAGTTATATTTAAGAGATTGAATCATTCAAAAATGAATACAACCTTCGACGCTATAGTCATTGGATCCGGCATTTCTGGTGGATGGGCCGCAAAGGTATTGTGCGAAAACGGCCTTAAAACATGTTTAGTAGAACGGGGAAGAAATGTGGAGCACAATAAAGATTATCCTACTGCTCTCTTACAACCGTGGGAGTTTCCCCATGCCGGGTGGATGCCAAAGGCATTCAGAGATGAAAACCCCCTGATCACGAAAGCAGCAGGTTTTGGAGAAGATACTGCCCACTTTTTTATTAAAGATAAAGATCAGCCCTATGTACAAAAAAAGCCTTTCGATTGGATACGGGGATTTCAGGTAGGAGGAAAATCCTTGACATGGGGCAGAGCTTGCCAGCGATGGAGCCAATCCGAATTCGAATCCCCTTTCAAATATAATTATGGCATTCAGTGGCCGGTAGATTATGCGGAAATGGCTCCCTGGTATCATTTAGTGGAAGATTTTATAGGAGTATGTGGAAATAAAGATGGCTTAGAATCCATGCCCGACGGGGAGTTCCTGCCCCCTTTCGAAATGAATTGTGTAGAACAGCACATGAGCACCGCCTTAGCCGACCGATATCCGGACAGGCATCTGGTACATGGAAGATGGGCCCACCTTACTGAACCTAAAGAACATCATTTAGAATTAGGCAGAGGGAAATGCCAGGCAAGAAATCTTTGTATGAGAGGTTGTCCTTTTGGCGCTTATTTTAGCAGTAATTCCAGCACCATCCCCTCGGCACAACGAACCGGCAACCTTAGCATTCTTTCCAATGCGGTTGTGGTTAAAATCATTTATGACGACCAACAAAAAAAGGCTACCGGAATTGAATATATAGATACGACGACAGGATCGCGACAGGAGATAAAAGCCAGCATAATTTTTGTAAACGCCTCGGCACTAAACTCTAATCTTATCTTATTGAATTCTACTTCTGATCGTTTTCCGAATGGTTTGGGAAATGATCATGATGTACTAGGTCATTATGTAGGGTTTCATAATTACCGGGGATATAGCTCGGGTAAGTTTGAAGGATTTAAAGACACCTATATTTATGGCAGGAACCCTTCGGAACTTATTTTAGCCAATTTCAGAAATTTATATAAGCATGATATGCCTTTTGTTGGGGGATATACCATTTTCAGTGGCGCCTATAGGTCACGAAATGAAGAGGCTCCGGAAAATGGCCCTGGAATTGGGGCAGCATATAAAGAAGGCCTGCGTCTTCCGGGAGATTGGCGGGCATATATGTATATGCAGGGCGAGACCATACCAAAAGCATCGAACCGCGTTTATTTGTCTGACACAGAAAAAGATCCCTGGGGAATTCCACAACTCGTAATGGATGTGAATTATGATGATAACGACGAATTGATGGTTCAGGACTTTTTAAAGGAAAGTAAAGCTATGCTGGGGGTCATGGGGTGTTCAGATATTGAACAAGACGATTCAAAACAAGCTCCGGGCCTGGACATTCACGAAATGGGAGGGTGTAGAATGGGCGCAGATCCCAAAACTTCTATGCTCAATAAATACAACCAACTGCATCTGTGTCAGAATGTATTTGTCACCGATGGAGCGTGTATGGCAAGCACCGGAAACCAAAGCCCTTCTTTACTTTATATGGCTTTTACAGCAAGAGCTGCGACCTACGCTGCCGAACAATTTAAAGCGCAAAATATATGAAAAGTATGCAACAAAATCAGGTGGGCGTTGGGATTATAGGCTCTCAATTTATCTCTACCATTCATGCTGAAGCACTGAAAACCGTTGCTGATGCAGTTGTTTTGGCAGTGATGTCTCCCAACGAAGAGCATGTAAAAACGTTTGCGAAACATCACAAGATCCCGAATTGGTTTACAGATATCGATGCCTTTCTGGCCATGGACGAAATAGATATGGTGATCCTGGGCGTTCCCAACCATTTGCATTGCGAATTAGCCGTTAAAATAGCCCAGGCAAAAAAGCATGTAGTGGTAGAAAAACCCCTTTGTTTAAACCTGGAGGAAGCAGATATCATGATTGAAACCTGCAAAAAAAATCAGGTTAAATTAATGTATGCAGAAGAACTCTGTTTTACTCCAAAATATGTTCGCCTAAAATCACTGTTAGATGAAGGAGCTTTGGGGTATCCGGTACTTTTTAAACAGTCTGAAAAACACGACGGTCCTCATGCGGCTCATTTTTATGATGTTGAAAAATCCGGGGGTGGTGTAATGATGGATATGGGATGTCATGCCATTCAATTCTTTAGATGGTTAAATCCAGAGGCTTCCATTGTTTCGGTATATGCACAAATGCAAACAGCTGTCCACAAGGATAAGACTATTGGAGATGACAACAGCATACTCATTTTAGAGTTTAACAATGGGGTAACTGCAATAGCAGAAGAAAGCTGGATTAAAAAAGGAGGGATGGATGATAAAGCTGAAATACATGGTAGTGAAGGGGTTGCATACGCAGATGTGCTTCAGGGAAATTCTATCCTGACCTATAGTGAAAAAGGGATAGGTTATGCTGTGGAAAAATCAGGAAACACAAAAGGCTGGAGTTTCACTATGTATGAAGAACTTTGGAACTATGGATTTCCACAGGAGATGGCGCATTTTGTAGACTGTGTAAAAAATGATCTAACCCCCTTGGTTACCGGGGAAGATGGCAAGGCAGTATTAGAAGTGCTTTTTGCGGCTTATGCTTCCGCAGGAGAAGGAAAAAAGATCATGATGCCTTTTAAGACGAATGCCAAAAAACCCTATTTATTATGGAAAAAATAGCTCGCAGAAATGCTATGGCGATATTAGCCCGGTGGTCTGCCGGAAGTTTTATACCCTTTTCCTGGATTTTGGATGGCTGTACATATGGTAACTCTATATCATTATTTAACAAAGAATATCAATCTCTCCTGGGTGCCATTGTCGAAATTATTTTACCTGAAACAGACGAATCTCCGGGAGCCAAAGAGGCGAATGTTCATTATTTTATAGCTCTGATTGTAGAAGATTGTTATGAAATTGAAAATAAGGACAGAATCTTAGTAGGGTTAAACCAATTACTTAAAGATGGATTTCTAGATTTTTCAGCACAAAAAAAACATAAAGAAATTGAGCAACTAGACAAGGAAGCTAGTTCGGCAAGCCATAAAATTCTTCATTATTTTAAGGACATTAAGTCCCTTACACAATGGGGATATTTTTCATCTAAAATAGGCATCACTGAAGGATTAAGATACAACCCTATTCCGGGATACTACAAAGGCTGCGTTCCTTATAACGGCGAAATATCCTGGTATTAATGACAATACATCAGTGTAAAGACTATCAGGAATTAAGCAAAGTTGCTGCTGAATGGTTAATCCGGAGGATCAGAAAAAACCCCTTGAGCAAGATTGGCGTTGCAACCGGAAATTCTCCATTGGGAGTGTATCGAAATATCGCAAAAACAGCTAACCTGAACACCAAATCTCTTTCTTTATTTCAATTAGATGAATGGGTTGGATTATCCGAATATCACCATAGTTGTGTCAGTTACATTGAAAAAGAGGTGAGAATCCCCTGGGGAATAGCTCCGGAAAGAACATATTATTATTCTCCTGATTTAACCCTTCTTGACTGTAAGATTCAGGCGGAGGAGGCCGCCAATTTTATGGAAAAAAAACTTGATAAGAAAGGCCCTCTGGAGCTCCTCATTTTAGGAATGGGAAAAAACGGCCATTTGGGTTTTATAGAACCTCAAGAAAATTGGCCCCCTGATGAATGTTATGTTTCGGAATTGGCGCCATCTACTCAGAATCACAATATGATTAGCTCAGAAAATACACCCCCTGAATTTGGAGTAACTTTGGGTATTAAATCCATCCTGGAAGCAAAAGAAATTTTATTTATTGCAACAGGAACTGAAAAAATAGGAATTTATTCCGAATGGCTCAAAAAGGTCGTCACCCCAAAATTGCCCGCAAGTATTTTATGGAAACATCCCAGGGTTTCCCTGATAACTGATCTTAAACTGGTTGGGGCTTAAAAAACTAAACAATAATCCAGCCGAACATATAGACTTGATTACTTCCAAGCACAGATGATCCTGATCATTTCCTGCACGATTCCTATTTAAGAAATTTACTGCTTAAAGGGAACCGAAGTCCTGCGCAAAGTATGAGGTGTTAATTCGGGTAACAGTTTCTCCACAAGCCATAAATAAAATGCTAGTATTTTTTAAAAAAATCCGACATGGTCTTTTAACTAAGAATAAGTTCAGCAAATACTTGCTTTATGCCCTTGGAGAAATTGTATTGGTGGTGGTTGGGATACTCATAGCTTTGAGCATAAACAATTGGAATGAAGATCGCAAAGAAGAAGTACTGGAGCTGGAATATTTAGAACGGGTTCTTACTGACCTTAAGGCAGGTACCCGATATTTTAATCGCCAAATAGTGGAATGCAAAAAAGTTATGGACTTGAGTTATCAATACATTCACAAGGCTTACGAAGAACAAAAGAGCAAGGAAGACTATGTTGCATTAGTGGAATTATTTACGGATAGAACGGAAAATTTGGTGGTCCAGAATTCAACCTATTTAGAACTAAACAATGCGGGAAAATTAAGTATATTTAAAAATCAACAAGTAAAAGATAGCTTAATTGCACTACACAGAGATTATGAATATGCGGCTTCAAGAATTAAGGAATTTAATGATTACCACTCAAGTTTATTAAGTTCATCAATGGGAGTCTACCCTAGAAAATATTCAAAAAAGCGCGCATTTATCTTCGACAAACCCTATATGTTTAATCCTAAAGAATGGGAATATATTAATGACCCAACTTCAGAAGAATTTAGAGAACAAGAATGGGTAGTAGCAATGTTTCTTGTTAAACATATGGAGGCCATGGAATTTCATAAGGACCTTCTGACCAAAATTAAATTTTTTAGTAAGCTTATTGAAGAAGAATTAGATAATAGAAAATGATCTTGTTCTTTAACCTGAAAATGTCATTTCGCCGATGAAATGCATAAAAAGTACGACTAAACCACAACTTTTGGCGCTTTCACAACAATTAGGCAGACAGTCACCACACAAAATCGTAACTTATTACTAATAGAAATATGAATTTAAAAACAATTGCTATGGAATCTAATTCAAACAAACACCCCATTTTAAATACTATTCTTTCAGTATTGAATATTAGCTTAGAGGTATTATTGGCATTAATAGCCCTTGGTTTTCTTATTGGCCTTTGGGGGATATTAAGCTAAATAGTATTTCTTTAGATTGAAGCTTTAATCGGCTAATACTTCTTAGCAGAAACATCAGCCTATGGCTGAAAATGTAAAAATACCCTTCCAATTTGGAGGGGCTTTTTTTATGCTTATTTAAGTTATTTTTCTGTATTTCTAATATCTTTTTTATTTCCCTGCACCTCTTTTTCCATACAATCTTCCCATAGTAGTCCTGGCCAGGTTTTATATTAGAGTGCCTCAATAATTTCCTATCTTGGTAAGAACTACCAACCATTGTTTTATATGATCAACTTCTTTCTCAAAACCCGTAAAATATTTGCTGACGATACCCTTTCTGGCGGGTAGGTTTGGCTTTTGTTTTTGAATTTAATGCCTGGTTTTATTTCCTTATCCCTCCAAATCCTGTATCTTAATTATCATAAGCAAAGGTATAAGGGCTTTACAATTTATCTTTAATTAATAAAGGTTTTCTATGAGCTATTACAAATGCTTATAATACTTTTGAAAGCATAAAGTCCGAATATTAATTCCTAAAATTCTATGTTTATAAAAACTAGCAAATGTTACTATAATCTAACCAACCATGGGGCCTAAAAGAAAATACAACGTCATCTTCAGGGCTTGCGATATTGTCAATGCCGTTAACAAAAACCCCAGACCTTTTAATTTGGAGAAAGGGCAGCTGATCAAACTATGTTTTCTAAGTTTAGTTGAATCCTTAAAAGATTTAGATTTTAAGATCATCGTTCTGGGTGATAAGCTCTCTGAAGACATGATCGCCTTTTTTAACAGTTTCGAAGTTGAATTGCGTCTCGGAAACTTTGGAAACGATGCCTCCATCAGGGAAACTCTAAAAATAGCAAGTACTATTCCAGACGATGAATGGATTTACTTTTGTGAAGATGACTACTTGCATGCTCCTCATGCCTTTAGAATTATTGATCATTTTTTAAATGAACGGGGTTCCCTTTTTAACCAAAAAAAGAAACTCAACAATTTATCCACCCTCGTAAATTTAAAAGATAAAGACCTCTTTATTTTTCCGCCGGATTATTCGGATCGATATGAGCCAGGATATCGCCAGCATTCTTTAATTCTTTTGTCGAGTGATTGTCACTGGAGGCAAGTGAACAGTGTTACCTTCACGTTTCTAACAAAATCTTCAACCATTAAAAAACATTTCTCCCTGTTCAAAAAATCCTCTGTAAAAGCCAGAGATCGATTGTTTAGCAGAAAGCTCTTTGGACGAATTGGTTTTGGTTTCTGGACCAGTTCGGTATGCTTCTCCCCCATCCCGGGATTATCTACCCACATGCACCGTGACACCATGACACCCTTGGTGAACTGGGAAAAGTTAGTACTGGAATACAGCGCTAAAGTTGAAGCATTAGACTATTGATTTACACTTCGTGGTTTTATTTTGATTGTAAAATAATCATATAAGTAGAACACCTGGTTGGTCCTTTCTGACGGACTTGAATTCATTTCTGCTTCCGTGTCAACGGGTTCTTATAGCTATCCCAATTGGAACCTGGGAACATTGACCCAGGGGGAACTAGTTACCATGACTTTAACTGCCAGGGCCAGAATGAACAATATTTACCTGTCCTTGGTCACGCACACAAATACAGTCACAAATTCTCAGGATCAGGTAGATAATAATATTACTACGGACAATCCTTCAGTAAATGTTCAAGTGAACATAGTAGCTCCCGCAACGGTGATATCAAATAGAAGGATTACTATTAGGGTAAACAAATTCTAACTGTGATCTTGTAACAAAGCTGTTAGATTTAGTCAGGTAAGTATAATCAAAAAAATATTTGCCCTTTCGCTGGCACAAGCGTGACGCTTGTGCGATCAAGAGATAGTTTGATGTTTTACTAAATTAGATTTGAGGTTTGATGTTTTGATTATTATTAAAAAAATTATTAGGGTCGTATTTTCTTTTAACTTGTTGTAGACGTTCATAATTTGAGCCAAATGAAACTTTTATTTTATTGTCATCGTCTTTATCCAAAAAATTACTGTATGTACCTCCAGAAGCAAAAGGTTTCATTTTTTCATAAAGTTCACGTATCCAATTTATAATACTTTCATCTTCATTTTCCTCAATCCAGCCTCCCCAAATTCCTAAAATATAAGATGCTGACCGTTGTGGGAATGCAGTTGCATTTTCTTTAATTCTATTAATAGCTCCTCCGAATGGATCAAAACCAACTATAGTAAATACTCCAGGGACATTTTTTGTGTGATTTACAAAAACATCAATTGCCTCATCCGTGAGTGTCTCAAAAAAATGAGACTTCCAATAATATCGCATTCCATTTGGCATACCTTCATCAAAAGTTGTTTGAACTTCTAAAAACGGCGTGGGCATGATAACTCGAAGCATAGGATTTCCGAAGTTTTCCAATGCTTCCATTGCTATTTTTCCGGATTCAATATCTTTTGAATAACAGGCTAACACAAAAACAGATAATTTTCCTTGAATTGCTTCAGGAAATGGTTCTATTGGCGGAATTCTAACAATAATAGCGGAAGTTGCCAGTTCATCAGGAGCATTTTTTGAAAATGAGGTGTAAAACGTTAAGACTTCTTTTGCGTCTTCAATAGGATAAAATATTTTTGCAACCATAATATCAGGTCCAACCTCATAGCATTTAAATTTAAATGAGGTCACAACACCAAAATTTCCTCCTCCACCTCGTAATGCCCAAAACAGTTCTGAATTTTCAGAGTCACTTGCTTTAATTATTTCTCCTTTTGCGGTAATAAGTTCAACTGAAATTAAATTGTCTGAGGTTAAACCATATGAACGGCCCAAATAACCATAACCTCCACCTAAAGTTAAACCTGCAATACCAGTTTTTGAAACGATTCCTACAGGTGTTGCAAGACCAAATTTCTGAGTCTCTATATCTAAATCACCTATAGTTGCTCCAGATTGAACTTTAACTGTTTTTTCTTTTGAATTGACGACAACAGAATTCATTTGTGAAAGATTAATCATTAGACCATCATCACAGACTGATTTTCCAGCAACACTATGACCTCCACCTTTTATAGAAACTAAAAGTTTTTGATTGCGAGCAAAATTTACACATTTAATAATATCATTTACATTGTTGCACATTGCTATCATTAAAGGCTTTTTGTCTATCATACCATTCCATACAGAGCGTGCGAGATCATATTCAGCATTGGATGGAAGTATAAGGTCTTGACTTAAGGTCTTTGAAAACTCCTGAATTGTGGTTGAACTTATCATTGTTTTAATATTTAGTTTTCCATATTTGGATTTTTGTTATTAGAAGTTAATTGTTCCAAATTTTGTCTTGATAATTCCTCAACCGTCTGGTATATTTCATCTGGTTTTTTTGAATTTTCAAGAAATAGTCCAAATTCTTTTGAAAATGATTGTTTTCGAAAA
>CBDTVT010000017.1:0-27724 GCA_965364275.1 uncultured Eudoraea sp.
CCCTGAATAAGACAAATAATAAATATGCCGCAATTAAAAACACCAAAACCAAACTAGCGAAGTCAACAAGTCCCTCGTCCATGTTATTTTTTGCAACCATTAAAGCGACCAATTCAATAAGAACAGAAGCCGAAAACAGGATGAGCAGTGCATAAAGTAATGCCTTACCCAATTTTGCCTTGTTAAATTGTGAGTGTTTGTGTTGTTCTTCTTTTTTGACAACTACATAAGTTTTAATGGGGTCCCGTAGATTCTTTAATTTAAATGTGCCAACATATTTAGTGTTGATGTCTCCCCTGCCTTTGATAGCATTATGAACAGAATCACTCAGGTATATTCTGCCAGCTACTGCTTTAGATTCCAAACGAGATGCCACATTCACTCCATCACCAAAAATATCACCGTTATTTTCGGTCACATCACCAAGATGAATTCCTATTCTAATTTTTTCAGCTAGTTCTTTAGGCGCAGTTTTTTGTATCTCCATAGCACACAATACAGAATCAGAGGCGCTTGAGAATCTGGCCATCATACCATCTCCCATTTCTTTAATAAAAACTCCGTACTTTTCAATAATGGGCTTTTGATGATTCCTGTTTATACTTACCAGGTCCAGAGCCTCTTCCTCATTTCGGCTCGAGAGGGCAGAATACCCTACAATATCCGTGAACATGACCGCAGAAAGTATTCTTTGATTCATCGCAAAAAGAATTGACACTAAATTTAATAAAGTTTATTGACTTTATATTTCTACGTAATCTAAAAAAATATCCTCAACTAAGTTGTAAAGGAAGCTTTGTAAAAAGTTACTGTCTTTGGACTATATAAAGTAAGTTTCAATCCGTGTAGGTCACATCATCATGCTGAACTAAAATTACATGTAGTGGAAAAGTATTTATTTTTTAAATCTTCCTAAAAGAACTATTTTTTTCCCGGTATTAATAAAGTAAACCCCTGTAAGTAATACAGTGGCTGCGGCTATGGATTGCAGGCTAATAGGTTCATTCAAAAAGTAACTTCCCAAAAACATGGCAACAATAGGATTCACATAGGTATTGGTGGCTACCTTTTCCGGGGAAACGGTTTTAAGAAGATAATTAAAGGAGGTAAAGGCTACGATACTACCAAAGATGATGAGTAATAACATGGACCAGTTGGTTTCGGCGCTCCAGGTATTTGGCAGGCTCCAGGCTTCTCCAAAAGCCAGGCTCAGGAGCCCAAGCATAATCCCTCCGGCAAACATCTGGTACCCGGTATTCACAAAAAAGTTCTTTGGAAAATCCGCCCTGCCCACAAAAAGGCTGCCATAGGCCCAGGCCAGCATGGCGGAAAAAATCATGCAAATGCCTAAAAATGCATTTTCCTGTTCGAGGACAGCTTTTTGGTTGATAAGCAGATACATTCCAATGATCCCCAGAAAAATTCCTACCAGGGAGGAAGATTGTATTTTCTTACCCTGCAATATCCACATCATCAAAAGGACTATAAGGGGTTGGGCAGAGATCTCTAAGGCAGCAAAATTACTATCTACATATTTCAGGGCCCACACCACTACCCCATTCCCAAAACTCAAAAATAAGAAGCCGGCAAGGATTGTATTTCCCAGCTGCTTTTTAGTAATACGAAGGCTTTTCCCCAATAGTGCTGCAATCCCAAAAACTAGGAGCCCTGCTACCGTAAAACGAACCCCTGCCAGCATAAATGGGGGTAATTCCGCTACTGCAATCTTGTTAAGCAGGTAGGTAGAACCCCAGATCACATAAATTGCGAAGAAAGCACTTATTACCAGGGGTACATTCCGTTTGGATTCCATATTCTTTAGAATAGAAAGCAATATTAGCTTTTTGGAAGTAGTTCCTAAAAGATTTTACACAAAACTATGATACCCTGGTAAAAATGGCATTAAAGAATTCAGAAAAAAAAACACTTGAACATATCTTCTTGCCTGCAGACAGTTATTAAATATGCCTATTTTCAAAACAACTTTTAAAGCTTAAAATCTTCAGCCTTAAAACCATTGTTGAATTTTATGTCTTTAGAAGTGTAAATTCCATTTAAAGCATACTCTCCTTTTTCATTAGGACCGTAGGACTTTCTTACGGTACTGAGATATATACCGTCAATTATTTCGTATTCTAAAGTCATTTTTAAAATTGGCTTATTAATTCCCCAATCCGGCAATGAAAAAAAGAAAAGGTCTATTAAATGTGTTTCAGGGTTGAAATACAAGATGTATTCATCGTTCTTTTCTTTCTTTGTGATATCAGCATCATAAGTCAGGCTTACTTTATCATAGGCAATCCCATCAACTTTTTCAGTTCCTAAATACTTATAATTTGTTCCGGGATTCTTTAATTTATACATCATCGTAAACCAATAAAAGTTCACTTTTCGTAAAAAGACCGTTGCATCAAGTGCTTTTTGGTCGGTAATTGGCTTCCCGTCCAGTGTTAGTGCAGGTTTGCCATCTACTAAGGATTGCACTGCCAAACCTTTTTGATCGGGTAATACATTTCGTTTATGTTCTTTATAAGAAGCCCAGGATTGTTCTCCATTAAAAATGTGGCGTTCCGTGGAAACATCTCTCCCCTTATCCATATTGTCGTATATATATGTGAACTGTACATCTTTTTTTGAAGCAATTTTTTGATAACCTCCATTAACCTCCGTTAAAGCGTTTAGCAGTTCTGTAGATTTTTCATTCGTTTGCTGAGCATTAAGGGGACTTGCAGACCAGATTAAAAAGGTGAATACCAGTAGTATCGTATAAATATTCATAAATTTTGTTTTCATCTTATATTCGTGTTTAGTAGTTCATTTTATCCTAATACCCTCTCTGTCGTTTGAAGCCGATAGTTCTTTCAGTTTAAGGAGAAAAAAACAAGTTACGTATTATAATGTATAGATTAAACTAAATCATCCCACCATCTATGCCTTATGTCCTCTTGATAGGAATGCATACCTCCAATGTTAGGATGACTGTATAAAACTTCTTGTTTAATGGCTTCCTGTACAAATCGATCAATAGGGTCTTTCCAGGAGTGTTGTGCCAATGTAAATCCGGCCCAATGCACCGGCATAATTTTAGTTACCCTGGCATCAAGGGCTGCCTGTACACTTTCTTCGGGAAACATATGTATCTGGCGCCAGTTTTCATTGTACTGTCCACATTCCATAAAACCGAAATCAAAAGGCCCTAATTCTTCTCCGATATCTTTAAAATGAGAACCATAACCGCTGTCTCCACTAAACCAGATGTTTTCTGTGTTAGTCTTAAAGGTCCAACCTCCCCAAAGGGATTTAGCCCGGTCTGTAAGGCCCCTTCCCGAAAAATGTCGTGTTGGAGTAAAGGTTATGTCGATATCCGCAAAACGTTGATTAGTCCACCAATCAAATTCTGTAATATCCTTTTTGGGAATGCCCCATTTTATAAGATGACGTGCAACACCCAGTGCTACAAAATAGTGTTTAACCTTTGGTCGAAGTTTTTGAATACTTGCTAAATCCAAATGATCATAATGGTCATGCGAAAGTAACATCAGGTCAATTTCAGGGAAACCGTCAATCAAATCAAGGGTGTTATCACTAAAACGTTTTACCGGAAACGGGGCAATTGGAGCGGCATTCGGACCTAACATTGGATCTATAAATAATGTGCGCCCATTCATTTGCATTAATATGGCCGAATGTCCATACCAGATAAATTTGGATTGCTCAGATATGTTTAAGAAAACATTTTTATCAAAAGGGATGACAGGCAGTTTGGTTAATGGCTCCCTCCCCTCTTTTTCGAAAAACTGTTTATAAAGTAATTTGGGTAGGGTTTGAAAATTAAGTTCCATTTTGGTTACTTCCAAATTATCAAATTTTGAGCCGTCCCAGTGTTTAGACGAAGCATATTTTTGTAAATCTGCTTTGGAAGCTCTTGCACCAAATTGTTTTCTCATGCTTAAATTAATTTGGGGATATTATGAAGTTGTGGTTTGCTTTACAGAATGTGAAATTATAAAAACAAATTTTAATGTAATTAAATGACAATGTTGATCTTTTTTATATATTTGTTAACCATATGGTTAAACTAAACAGTTGATGATGACTAAGACAAAAGACACTAACACGGAGCATATCATATTAGATGCCGCCAAAAGGGTGTTTCAGAATAAGGGCATGGATGGCGCACGTATGCAGGAAATAGCAGACGAAGCAAAGATCAATAAAGCCATGCTTCATTATTACTACAGAAGCAAACAACTACTATTTGAGGCGGTTTTTAAAAATGCCTTCGCGCTATTAGCACCTCAATTGAATACGATTTTGAACGATGATTCTTCTGTGGAAAATAAGATCAGAAACTTTACTGCTAATTATATTTCGTTTATAATAAAACACCCTTATTTGCCCACCTTTATTATTCAGGAACTCAACAGGAATCCGGATTTTATATTAAAGATGAAAGGCAATAAAGGGTTTCCCAATATTGAAAAATTTAAGAAAGAAGTTGTTGCTGAAGTTGAAAAAGGCATTCTTAAGCCAATAAAAGGGGAACAGTTATTCATAAATATAATGGCTTTAAATGTATTTCCATTTGTGGCAATTCCCTTAATAAAAGCCTTTGTAAATATTGATAAAAAGGCTTTTAAGCAACTTATGGAAGACCGGAAAACAGAAGTCGCTGACTTTATTATTAATTCGATAAAAGCATAGCTAATGAAGCAATTATATAACTATCTGATAGTATTCATTTCTTTGAATGCTTTTGCGCAGGAACAATTGACATTAAATGATTGTTATGATTTGGTAGATATCAACTATCCTTTGGTACAACAAACAGACCTATTGGAAAAGCAAAATGCAATAGACATAGAGGCCATTGAAACTCAAAGACTACCACAATTAAATTTGACGGCTCAGGCAACCTACCAGTCTGAGGTTATTGAAATCCCTCTGCCAAATACCGGGATCGTACCACCAAATAAGGATCAATACCGTGCTACCCTTACTGTAAACCAGTTAATTTATGGCGGTGGATTAATTAATTCATCGATTGAGGCGCAATCGGCTAGCTTAAGGACAAAACAAAAGCAGGTGGAGGTTAGCTTATATCAATTAAAAAAACAGCTTAATCAGTTGTATTTTTCCATTTTGTTACTACAGGAAAATGTAGACCTCTTAAGAGCAAAAAAGGATCAACTGCAAGCAAAGCTGAAGGAAGTACAATCAGGAATTAAAAATGGGATACTATTACCTTCTTCTGATAAAGTATTGGAAGCCGAATTACTGAAAATAAATCAGGGTTTTATTGAGCTCGATCTTAACAGAACTAGTTTACTTCAAACTTTGGCTTCATTAATAGGCAAAGAAATCAGCAGCACTACCCTACTGCAGAATCCGGAAATATCAACTAATTTGAAGCTTGAAATCTATCGTCCTGAACTGGAATTATTTCAGCTTAAAAAAGAACAGATAGAAACTTCGGAACAATTATTATCCAGGCAAAATGTACCCAAATTATATGGTTTTGCAGATGGTGGGTATGGAAATCCGGGATTGAACCCTCTCGATAATTCGTTTCAGGCTTTTTATATAGCCGGCTTAAAATTGAATTGGAATGTATTCGATTGGAATGCCAATAAAAAAAAGCGTGAGTCCTTATCAATAAACAAAGACATTATTGATACGGAAACCAATGTTTTTAATCTAAACACCAGCATAGAACTCCAGCAACAGCAATCTGAGATTGATAAAATTTCAAGCTTTATTGCTTCAGATATTGAGATTATTAAACTGCGTAAAGAAGTGCTCAATGCTGCAGATTCACAACTTAGAAACGGGGTGATTACTTCTTCGGCTTATATCACAGAACTTACCAATCTATACACAGACGAAAACACTTTAATCACACATAAGATTCAATTAGAACTTGCAAAAGCAAACTATAATATAATTCAGGGACAAAAATGAAAAATAGATCAGCTTATATTTTAGGATTAGTCGCGCTTTCATTAAGTATGTTATCATGCACTAGTGGCAATGGGAAGGCCGATGGTTATGGCAATTTTGAAGCCACTGAAATCACCATTTCTGCCGAAAATAGCGGAAAATTGATGCAGTTTAATGTAAAAGAAGGAGACCTTCTTAGTAAGGGGGATTTTTTGGGTTATATTGATACTATTCCATTAGCCTTAAAACAAGAACAATTGTTGGTATCCAAAGCCGTTGTTTCATCTAAATCGAAAGGCGTATTATCTCAAATTTCAGTTTTAGATGCAAAACTAAAAACAGCCAACGCTAATAAAGTACGTGCTGAAAATCTAATTGCAGATAATGCAGGAACGCAAAAGCAATTAGATGATATTAATGGTGAAATAGATGTAATTAAACAGCAAATAATCAGTATTGAAATCCAGAACGCTCCTGTGGTGAACGAACTGAAAAGTATTGATGTGCAAATAAGGCAGATTGATGATCAGATTGAAAAAAGCAAAATAATTAACCCTGTTAATGGAACCGTTTTAACTAAATATGCGGAGTCTAATGAGATCACGGCTTTTGGAAAACCGCTTTACAAAATAGCCGATTTGAGTACGATGAAATTGCGGGTGTATATAAGTGAGACCCAATTGGCCGGACTTAAAATTGGACAGGACGTTACGGTAAAAATTGATGATGCAGAGGCAATGAAATCTTATAAAGGCAACATTAGCTGGATAGCTTCGGAAGCGGAATTCACACCAAAAATTATCCAGACAAAAGAAGAACGTGTAGCACTTGTATATGCCGTAAAAGTAGAGGTAGAAAACGATGGCAGTTTAAAAATTGGAATGCCTGCAGAATTATGGACAAATACTAAAAACAACTAATGAGTATTGTTGTTGATGCCATATCAAAATCCTACAAAAGTCTTAAAGCCTTAAACAACATCTCATTTGATGTAAAAGAAGGTGAGCTTTTTGGGTTAATAGGTCCGGATGGAGCTGGCAAAACTACCTTGTTCAGAGTATTGGTTACACTTTTATTTGCCGATGAAGGCAAAGGCACTGTTGCCGGTTTGGACCTTGTAAAGGATTATAAAACCATAAGGGAGAGTGTGGGTTATATGCCCGGGAAATTCTCATTATATCAGGATTTAACGGTTGAGGAGAATCTGAAGTTCTTCGCCACAATTTTTGGGACGACCATAGAGGAAAACTACGAGTTAATAGAGGATATTTATGTGCAGATTGAACCCTTTAAGAACCGAAGAGCTGGCAAACTTTCCGGAGGGATGAAACAAAAATTGGCTTTGTGTTGTGCACTCATTCATAAACCAACAGTACTTTTCTTAGATGAGCCAACCACTGGAGTAGATCCTGTGTCCAGAAAGGAATTCTGGGAAATGATTAAACGCTTACAACTAAAAGGGATAACCATTTTAGTGTCTACACCATATATGGATGAAGCTGCTTTATGTGATCGGATTGCATTAATTCAGGATGGAATTATACTGCAAATAGATACACCCAAAGCCATTATAAAACATTATCCAAAATCAATTTATAATGTGAGTGCGGATAATATGTATCAATTAATTCAAAGTTTAAAGGCTTTCGAACATAGTCATAGCGTTTATCCTTTTGGCGAATTTGTGCATTATACAGATAAAAGAACCGCCTTTGATCCGGACCAATTGAAGCAGTATTTAAAGGAAAATTTATTGTCCAATATTACAATAGAAATCACAGAACCAACCATAGAAGATGCTTTTATGGAATTAGCCAAATAATGGAAGATAATAAGGTTATAGAAGTTAAAGGGTTAACCAAAATGTTTGGAGATTTTACAGCTGTAAGTGCCATTACTTTTGATGTAAAAAAAGGTGAAATATTTGGTTTTCTTGGGGCCAATGGTGCAGGCAAAACCACTGCTATGAAGATGTTGATCGGAATTTCAAAACCAACGGCAGGCGAGGCAAAAGTAGCTGGTTTTGATGTGGCATCACAGGCCGAAGACATTAAGAAAAATATTGGTTATATGAGTCAGAAGTTTGCATTATATGACGACTTAACGGTTAGGGAAAATATTACGTTTTTTGGAGGTATTTATGGCCTTACAAGAGCAAAGATCAAAGAAAAGACAAGTGAACTTATTGAAGAATTAGGATTACAGGATCTTATGGATAAACTAGTGGGTTCCCTACCATTGGGTTGGAAACAAAAAATATCATTTTCCGTATCGCTATTACACGACCCTAAAATCGTGTTTTTAGATGAGCCAACCGGTGGGGTTGATCCAATTACACGAAGGCAATTTTGGGAAATGATCTACAAATCGGCCAATAAAGGCACGACCATTTTTGTAACTACCCATTATATGGACGAAGCCGAGTATTGCGACAGGGTTTCCATTATGGTAAATGGAAAGATTGAAGCCCTGGACACGCCTAAAAAGTTGAAAGAACTGTACAATACGGAAACAATGAATGATGTGTTTTTAAAATTAGCAAGAGGATAAATCAGGGGTATATGAAACGATTTAGAGGCTTCGTCATAAAAGAGTTTTATCACATTTTTAGGGATAAGCGTTCGCTGTTTATTCTCTTTGGAATGCCTATAGCCCAGATTTTGTTGTTTGGTTTCGCCATTACCAACGAAATCAATAATGTAGATATTGCTGTTTTAGATCATTCAAAGGATGCGACCACGGAGGAAATAATTAATAAAATTTCGGCATCCACATATTTTAGTATAGATCAGTTTATTGAGAGAGAATCTGATATCGAATCAGTTTTTAAGCAAGGAAAAGTTAAGGCAGTTTTAAACATTGAAAAGGATTTCAGCAAAAAATTAATCAAAGAAAGTATAGCAGATATACAGATTATTACCGACGCAACGGACCCTAATACTGCAAATACGATCTATAATTTTGTGACAGCAATTCTTCAAAATTATCAGCTGAGTAAAAATAGAAATATTACAATACCCTATCAAATTGTTCCTCAAACGCGAATGGTTTACAACCCTGAATTAAAAAGCGTTTTTATGTTTGTGCCTGGTGTTATGACAATTATTTTAATGCTCGTTTCTGCAATGATGACCTCCATTTCAATAACCAGGGAAAAAGAATTAGGCACCATGGAAATTCTACTAGTTTCGCCAATAAAACCCTTCCAGGTAATTGTGGGCAAGGTGGTACCTTATATTTTTCTATCGGTTATAAATGCCATTGTCATTGTTGTTTTAAGCATTTTCATTTTCAAAATGCCGGTAGAAGGAAGTCTTTTTTTATTGGGACTGGAAAGTGTTTTGTTTATAATTACTGCATTGGCACTTGGTATTTTAATCTCCACAATAGCTGCTACACAACAAACAGCTATGATGATTTCTTTAATGGGGCTAATGCTTCCCGTGATATTATTATCAGGTTTTATTTTCCCTATAACCAGCATGCCTTTAATCCTGCAAATTATCAGCAATATAGTACCTGCTAAATGGTTTATCATTATTATAAAAGGGATCATGCTTAAAGGTGTCGGGCTTCAGTTTATTTGGAAGGAAACTTTGATTTTACTGGGAATGACGGTGTTTTTTATTGGGTTGAGTGTTAAGAAATATAAAATCCGATTAGAATAATGAAGACGATCGGATATATCATACAAAAGGAGTTTAAGCAGATCTTTCGAAATAAAGGGATGCTTCCTATTATCTTTATTTTACCTCTGGTCCAACTCGTTATATTGGCAAATGCGGCAACTTTTGAAATTAAAAACATAAAATTTGCTTATATAGATAATGACCATACGTCCACCTCAAGGGCGTTAATTGAAAAGTTTAATTCCTCGACTTTTTTTAATGTCTTGACCAGCTACTCTTCCGAAAAACAAGCAAATTCTGCTATGTTAAATGGAGATGTGGATGTGGTTCTGGAGATACCAGCTTATTTTGAACGAGATTTACTAAAAAAGAAACATAACCAGTTAGGTCTTACCATAAATGCAATCGACGGAGCAACTGCTGGCGTTGAAAGTGTTTACGTAAATCAGATTATACAAAGTTTTAATAAAGACCTTAGAATTGAACTAATGGCGTCTCCGGATGAATTGGCTAAACCAATAAGTATTACATCCATCCCTTCCTTTTGGTACAATGAAACTTTAAATTATAAAACATTTATGGTACCTGGGATATTGGTATTGCTGGTAACGATGATTACCCTCTTCCTTTCAGGGATGAATATTGTACGGGAAAAGGAAATTGGCACATTGGAGCAAATTAATGTTACACCAATACGAAAAAGGGAATTTATTATTGGTAAACTGTTCCCATTTTGGGTAATTGGTATGGGCTTGTTAACCATTGGACTAATCATCGCAAAACTCATTTTTGATATTCCCATAGTGGGCAGTTTGGCCCTAATGTATGCGTATACCTCTGTTTATATTTTTGTGGTTTTGGGGATAGGATTATTTATTTCTAATTATACAGATACCCAACAACAAGCCATGTTTATTTCATGGTTTTTTATGGTAATTTTTATACTAATGAGTGGCTTATTTACACCCATAGAGAGTATGCCGCAATGGGCACAGATAATTACCGAGTTTAATCCGATAAAATATTTTGTTGAAGTCATGCGAATGGTAATGCTTAAAGGCTCGTCGTTTAAAGATATATTACCTCAATTCTTAAAGACGCTGCTTTACGCATTTGTTATGAATGCACTGGCTGTTTGGAGCTATAAAAAAACCAATTAACAACGAGTTTTGTTAAGTAAGGTAAGGCATTCACTCCAATTTGGAATACCCGCTTACCTCATTACATATTCTTTAATTCACTAACCAGACTGGTCAATGCGTCTTTTGCATCTCCAAAAAGCATAACCGTTTTAGAATTGTAGAATAATTCATTTTCAATACCTGCATAACCCGCATTCATAGTTCGTTTATTAACGATGATATGTTTTGCCTTTACAACATCAAGGATAGGCATTCCATAGATTGGGCTTGAAGGATCGTTATGTGCAGCAGGATTCACCACATCATTTGCTCCAACTACAAGAACAACATCGGTATTCTTAAATTGAGGATTAATATCATCCATTTCTAACAACAGGGAATAATCAACATTGCTTTCTGCCAGCAGTACATTCATATGGCCAGGCATACGTCCTGCTACAGGGTGAATGGCATATTTAACATTAACTCCTTTCTTTGTCAGTAATTCTTCTAATTCATGAATGACGTGCTGTGCTTGTGCAACTGCTAAACCATAGCCCGGAACTATAATAACGTTAGTAGCATAGTTTAGCATTATTGCTGAATCACTGGGGTTTGTTTTTTTTATGGTCCCTAAAGTTTTGTTTGCTCCGGCTACCGCATCTGTTGCGCCAAAAGTTCCAAAAATAACAGCGCCTAAGGTTCTATTCATTCCCTTGCACATGGCAATTGTCAGGATAATACCTGCCGAACCGACAAGGATACCCCCTATCAACATAACCATATTAGATAATAAAACTCCTGTAATCGCAGCCGCAATACCTGTTAATGAATTCAATAATGATATTACCACGGGCATATCTGCACCACCAATGGGAAGTACAAATAAGATTCCGTAAATAAACCCGGTGCCTAATAAAGCAAATGCCAAAACCTCGTTGTTAGCACCGGCAGTTACCATAAAAAAAGCAAAAGCCACAATCCCAACTAAAAATAGATTATTTAATGCATTGTGGTATGGAATCTTTATCACACTTTTTATGGACCCGTTTAATTTTCCCCAGGCTATCATACTTCCGGAAAAAGTAATTGCACCTATAATAATTCCGGAGACAATAGTGGTGGTTATCATCTTATCCCCTCCATCTTTACTGAATTCTACAAGCCCAATTAAAGCTGCACTTGCTCCCCCAAAACCATTAAACAAGGAAACCAATTCGGGCATCTTGGTCATCTTCACTTTGATGGCCATCAAGCCGCCAATTACAGACCCTATAAGTATTGCCAGTCCAATAAGAATATATATATATGTTGGAATCTGTAAATCATGGATAAAAATAGTTCCTGCAATGGCAAGGCCCATTCCCGAGGCAGCAATTAAATTTCCATTTTTGGCTGTTGCAGGATGTCCCAGCTTTTTTAATCCAATAATAAAAGCTATTGTAGATACCAGGTAGATAAGACTCAATGAAATACTCATTAACTTTTCTTTTTAAACATTTTAAGCATTCTGCCAGTAACGGCGAATCCACCGACAACATTTAAGATTCCTAATACCACTGCAATAAATCCAAGGGTTAAGGCAAAATAATTTTTTGGGTCTGAATGCAACATCACTAATATTGCCCCTACAACTACCACACCACTTAAGGCATTTGCTCCTGACATTAATGGCGTATGTAAAACAGCCGGGATGTTTTTGATCACTTCTACGCCTACAAAAATCGAAAGGATGATAATGTAAGTGATTTCCAGGTTATTACTGATAAATTCTATCCATTCATTCATTTTTTTGCTTTTATTTTCGAATAACTCCGTTATGAACAATCAAAGTTTCATCGGTAATTTGTTCTTCCAGATCCCATTTTAATTTAGTGTCTTCTGTAAGATGCATAATAAAATTGTATATGTTTTTTGCGTACAATTCACTTGCATTTGTTGAAACACTTTCCGGGGCGATACTGGTGCCAATTACCTTTACACCATTTCTCGTTACCGTTTTATTCAACTTGCTTATTTCACAATTTCCTCCCTGAGCAGCCGCTAAATCTATAATTACGGCGCCGTTTTTCATATTTAGAACTTGCTCTTCAGTGATCAAAATTGGTGATTTTTTACCCGGGATACCGGCAGTTGTAATTACTAAATCTGCTTTATAAAGAGACTTATTGACCGCTTCTTTTTGTTTTCTGATATAATCTTCTGACGCTTCTTTGGCGTAACCACTTTCAGATTCCCCATTGGCTCCTTCTACCATAATAAATTTTGCACCCAGGGATTCTACCTGTTCTTTGGTTTCTAATCTAATATCGGTAGCCTTAACCATAGCGCCTAAACGTTTAGCCGTGGCTATGGCCTGCAGACCTGCAACGCCTACGCCAAAAATTAAGACCCTGGCCGGTTTAATTGTTCCTGCTGCAGTCATCATCAATGGAAATATCTTTTTCATTTCATAGGCCCCAAGAATAACCGATTTATATCCGGCCAAATTACTCTGTGAACTCAACACATCCATGTCCTGAGCTCTGGAAATACGGGGTATGGCATCCATAGAAAAAGCGGATGCCCCTTTAACTGCTATTTTTTGAATCAATTCCGGTTTGGATTTGTGATACAAGTGACTTATCAAAACCTGGCCTTTGTTAACTAATTTTAAATCTTCTTCATTAAAGGGATTAATTTTTATAAGAATTTGGGAGTCTTTAAAAACAACACCTCTCTTTTCTATCCTGGCTCCAGCTTCTCTGTAGTCTGAATTTTTATAAGCAGAATAGGCACCTGCATCTTCTTCCACAATTAATTCGAAACCTTTATCAGTTAATTTTTTTGCAATCCCGGGAGAGATTGAAACACGTTTTTCACCTTTTTGAGTTTCCTTCAATATGCCTATTTTCATATTAGCTTTTGATTTATTCGCGAATCGTAATTTTTAGTCTTGGCCTGTAAATTTAGGGGATTATTAAAAACTAAACTATCTATTCCCGGATTTATGTATTACCAATAACAGTCTAACATTTTTGAAATTATCAGTAAATGCAGGATATAAAAAATTCAGTTCTTATTAATCATTGAAAATATACTATTTTTTTTAATTCTGCACATATCAGATAAAAAGTGTCACGGATATTTTTTATAGATAACTATTAGAGTTATTAGTATTTAACGGGCTATTAATTACAATTAATGCAATTGGGCTGTTCTATGGGGAATATTATTTGATTTTCACAACCATATAGGTCTGTTTGGCAACAAAAATGATATCTACTTTAAAGAAGCTGCTAGTTTTGGCGTTGTATTATGAAAAGTCAGTACAAATGAAAAATACAATTTTGGCAGTAGCTTTCGCATTTTTAGGAATGGGATTGTATGCGCAAGAAGGATTAAAAGTAGGAATACACGCAGGTTTGCCTATTGATGATTTTAATGATGAAATAAGCCTGATGGTAGGTTTGGACCTGGGATATATGTGGGCTTTGGGAGAAGTAGTGGATCTTGGGATAAGTACGGGACTTATTTACGGATTTAAAGATTCTTTTCAATCGGATGTAATTGTATCAGGACTAACTGATGTCCAATTTGTCCCATTTGCAGCTTCATTAAGAATATGGCCTTCCAATTCGTTCTCCTTTGGTGTGGATGGCGGGTATGGCCTTGGATTGAATAAAGGTAATGATGGCGGAATCTATTACAGACCTATAATTGGCTACTTAATGGGTCCTATGACTGAAATTAATCTATCCTATACCGGAATACAATTAGAAAACAGAACCTGGAATACGGTTTCCCTGGGATTCTTGCACACTTTCGAATTTTAATTAGGGTCTTATCTAAGTTAATAAGACTTTAACTTAAATATAAACCAAGGTTTCCAAGCTTTACTTGCTCACCTCTAAATACTAATATTCCAATGCGGATAATTGATTCCGTTCAATTAGATCTCCCCTAATAATGACCATATCGATATCGTTATAGGCTTCTAAATTTAACAAGGGGTTGGAGTTTAATATAAGTAAGTTGGCAATTTTCTCTTTTTCCACACTTCCATATAAATTCTGGAGATTAAAGGCACTGGCATTATTAAAAGTGGCAGCAGAGAAAATACGTTCTAGCGGAATCCCTGCTTCATACCAATGTCTTATTTCCAATATTCCATTATAACCAGGAGGATTTGTGTACATATTCATTGCGGGAGTATCTGTACCTAGGATAAGGTTGGCATTGTTCTCAGCTAAAAACATGGCAACAGTATTAAGTCGATGCTTGTAAATTTCAAATGCTTCTTCCCACATTTTTTGGTCGTCTGTGTGATTAGACTTAAGGGCTGCGTAAAATGATGGATTTGTTTCTTTTAAAAATTCAGATCGCCCGAAAATCTTATTTTTCCCCCACTGTCCTTCTTCTGTTTTAAGTAAATCCAGATAGCTTTTGGGATACACATGTTCCAAGTTTTTATCCTTTAAAAAATCAGCAGTAATTAAATCCTGTTCTCCAGTGATTGCTCTGAAAGTAAGCTGATATGCTATATGGTCATTATGCGCTATTTGGAGCAGTACCTGTCTATGTGTTTCACTTAAGTCACGATTTCTGAAGTCTTTGGGATCCGCACTCCAATTCCATAGCCCGTGAGCAAATATTTGAACGCCTGTTTCTAAACCTATTTGATGACCTTCCAAGGATGGTGCGTGTAAAATTAATGGAAGTTGAAATTGCTGAGCTTCAGCTATCAAATCTCTTAATATATCCGTGCTTGGTTTCGACCAGCTCACAGCCAAACCCGATGCCTCATCTTCATAAACCAATTTGGCGCATATACCTGACTGTTCCCTTATATTTTCAATAATTTTTTGCGGAGTATGCTCATAGGGAGAAATAGTATCAGGCAAGTTTATTTTTGAATTGTAAGTATCGTTCAAAAAATTAGAATCATATCTTTCCTGGCTAGAATAACCTTCCATTTCCATACTGAAATCATCCATTACCACAACTTGCTCTCCACAGGTGTAAATATCTGGACGGATATTAGCGTCTAAAAGCTGATTGATTAATTTGGGATGGTAATTGTTTACATCGATTAGAGTAGTAAAACCAAAGTAAAGATAACTTCTGGGCAATTGATCAAAATAAAGCTTTATTAGTTCGGGATACCTACTTTTCAATGATCCGTTAAATCCTGCAGTATTCGCCAGATGAACATGAGAGTCTATCAAGCCCGGGATCAGAAATTTTCCCTTCCCGTCTATTACTTCATAAAGGATTGACTTTTTTGGTTTTTTCTTACCAACATAAATGATCTTTTCATCTGCAATAACGACATAACCTACCTGGCTGGTTATACCTCCATTATTAGCGGAAATGATGGTGATATTCTTTATTAGCAGCTTCTGTGGATTGCTTTGTGATTGAATTTGCACACAAAACAGTAATAAGGCAATAATTAATATTCTGGTCATGCCTATATGTCTTAAATGAAAATTTTTGTTACGAGTTGGGGTGAAATAATATTAGCTTACTTCAGACTGAGATAAACTTACAACAATAATTAGTCAGATATGATTGGCCATTAGACTTGTAAAATTTCTTCGATCATTTTTAATTCCTCAGGGGTAAATTCCATATTATCCAGAATCCCAACCGCATCTTCTATTTGCGATACCTTGCTGGCACCTATAATTACTGAGGTTACTCTTTTATCCCTTAAAACCCAGGAAAGGGCCAATTGCGCCATTTTTTGCCCTCTAGACTCAGCAATTTCATTCAATCTTTTAACCTTAGCTATCTTTTCAGGTGTGATATCTGACGATTGTAAGTAGCTATCCGCTTTTGATGCTCTGGAGCCTTCAGGAATGCCGTTAAGATATTTATTGGTTAACAACCCCTGGAATAGAGGACTGAATACTACAGAACCAACGCCATTTTTTCCGAGCACATCCAGTAAACCATCCTCTACCCATCTGTTGAACATGCTATAAGACGGTTGATGAACCAGGCATGGCGTACCGAGTTCTTTCAAAATATCTATTGCTTTCTGCGATTGTTCCGGTTCGTAGGAAGAAATACCTGCGTACAACGCTTTTCCGGATCGTACAATCTGATCCAGAGCCATCATGGTCTCTTCTATAGGTGTATTTGGGTCGGGCCGATGGCTATAAAAAATATCCACATAGTCAAGCCCCATTCGTTTTAAACTTTGATTACAACTGGCAATCAGATATTTCCGCGATCCCCATTCACCATATGGTCCCGGCCACATATCATAACCTGCTTTTGAAGTGATAATCAATTCGTCTCTATAGGATTGCAAATCAGACCTCAGAATTCTTCCAAAAGTCTCTTCGGCAGAGCCATACGGAGGTCCGTAATTGTTGGCAAGGTCAAAATGAGTTATTCCAAGATCAAATGCCCTCCGCACCATATTCCTGCCATTTTCATAAACATCTATACCTCCAAAGTTATGCCATAACCCAAGAGATATTGCCGGGAGCAGTAAACCGCTGTTTCCACAACGATTGTATTTCATTTTTTTATACCGGTCGATGTTTGCTGTATATTTCATATGTAAAAAGCTATTATTGGTGTAATTTTTGACTTAAATCCCTAAGTAATTCGAAAACAGGTGGAATAATCACTAGTTGGTAATTGTATGACCCACATCTACAGCGGTTCGTACTTTCTTCCAATCAACCTCGCCTAATAAAGCACATTCTGCGCCTAAGATAAAACGATCCGGAGCGTCTTCTAGAACTGCAGTTACTTGTTGTTGTATTTCCTGATCTGTACCGGTAAGGATTGGGCCTCTTTTCTCCAATCCACCCATTATTGGTCGTTCGCCAAACATAGTATACAATTCTTTTAAGGGAACTCTTTGACCTGCTATTACATCACTTAAATTTACAATATGACCAGGATAATCAACAAACGGACTCACGTCATCATATGGACCTTCGTAATCACAGATGTGTAGTACGTTGCAGATACAGCCATCATTTATTTCATTCTGTACCACCATGTCTGTAGGTTTAATATAATCCAGAAAAATATTGGGATCCTGAAACCTAAAGGCTTCATTACCCTGAGTTGGTGCTAAAAATCCATCGACACCGAGTTTTTTACATTCCTTTAAAAATATCATTACACTTTCCGTGATAATTTCAAGTCCCTTTTTAACGCTTTCGGGATCCTGTTTTAAATGTTCGGTAACCAATTGGCTTGTAATACTATGACCCGCGCACATGAATGGCGAATAAAAAGTTGCAATAACCGGCGCTAACTTTTTACCTTGTTTTACCAGTTCCTTAACCACATAGAGCTGCTTTTCGTAATAATCCTTCTTGTAAAATGGCATTTTAGCCCAGTCTTCCGGTTTTTTAATAGTATCGATGGCTGGAAACAGTGCTTCATACTGGATTTTGATAAAATCCATATCAATGGCCTTAAAATATTCGAGATGCCTGGCTACCGCTGCATCACCCCATTGATATCCTTCACCAAAATGAACGAAAAAACCGCTCGGGATATAGTCCTGCTTTCCGGTTGATGTCAACAGATTTAAAACAGCTTCCCTCTTGTTGAAGACAGGCGCAGGCTGGCAGGAACCAAGGCTAAAAGCTCCCAGACCGGTTGCATATGTGCCTGCGGAGATAAGACCCAGAGATTTTACAAATTCCCTTCTTTTAATTGTTTTTAAGTCCATAAGTACGAAATTTAAAAAGTTGAATAATTGCTAGTTGTTTTTTTTAAGTTCAAAGGAGAGATAATCATAATTCATCTGTTCTTTTTCAAGGGTATGAAAATAGAAGATTTGCTCAAAAAGGAATTTACTATTTTTTCGAGGACGGTTTGATTCATCTATACTTACAGATTTGATTATATAACTCTCAATAAATATAGTATAAAATGTTCAAAGATTAGAACGTGTCAATTGGAAGTCTGGCCATATATGATTTTGCCACTTCAAAACAAAAAAGCAGCTTCAAAAGAAAATAGAAAGAGCGGTAACTTTTAAAAGTAAACTATAAAATAAATCGTTTTACCCCATTGGAATCATGCTTTAAAAACACCTCTCCCTCAACCAGATCAATGGCATAATTTGGCTTCCTGTTTTTTCCAAGTGGAATACTGCCATCACTCTCACCGGTATCTTTATTAATTTTTAAAAGCTCAATCCCATTTTCACTTTTGGTAAGGACCATGCAATAGTTTCTTGCCTCTTTTGTGGCTTTGAATCTTTTGTTAGCAGCATTAAAAGCCAATCCGGCTGCGCTGCCTGCCGATTTACCCATTTCATTATAGGCAGTTCCCAATTGTGCAAATGTTTGTCCTTCTACTGTATCCAGCCCCTGTTGAGCTCCAGCTTCCTGTAATACTCCGGAAGCCATTGTACTTACTACGGAAACATAACCGGCATAAACTGTTCCTGCAAATAGCAGTGCTCTTTTCCATCCTTCTTCTCTTGGCGAGGCATAATATTTTTGAAATAATAGTGCGCCGTTATAATCGTACATCGCAAAATTTTGATCCGAACTTAAGAGAATACCTTTTTCCCGTAACTCTAAAGTATTGGGGGATTCATTTTCACTGAATTTTACTGGTTCTGTGGCTGCCATATCAATGGCTCCACTGTCAAGATTAACACTTATTACAGCCCCTGCTTTATAATCATAGGTGTATAAATGGTTCCCGTTTTGGTTTACCAGCTTATAATGGGTTTTTAAATCTTTGTCCCATAAAAGATCTCCTGTATTCGTATTTACTATATTCATTTCTTCAGCAGTTGCGTATAGTATTCCAAGCCCTGTGGTAAGTGTATATCCTACATGGCCTTTAATCTTGATGGTTTTATCAAATGTGAAGAGTCCATTTTTAGTATCGAGATAATTTAAAAAATGCTTATCATTTCTACTGGTGATTACCAGCATCCCATTTTTGGTTGGGGTGTAATCATAAATTCCACCTTTAATACTTATACCCTTTCCTTTTTTACCCCAAAGTCCTGAGCCATCCTGCATGGAGATTAGATTTACCCTGGAGTTTTGCTTTCCCTGCGGCAGAACCAATAGATTATTGTTTATCCATGCTGTTAGTCCCAATTGACCTTTAACCTGAACAGGGTCTTTCCAATGCAATTCTCCATTCATAACATCATATGCTCTATAAGTAGAAGTGAAGGTTACTATGGTATTGTCTCCATTTGAGGACATGGATTGATTTTCATTTCTTTGTTCTGTTCCTATAACAAAATAGTCCCCCGATGGGTGCATCTTAAAATCGAGTTTAATTTCCATGCCTTCAGAGGCCGCCTCGGCTACATCCTTAAGTAGATTGCCAAAAGCGCCCATTTTACTTAGCTGTTTGGCCTCGCTGGAATTATCTATGCTCCAGATAACATCTCCAGTTTTAGATTTTATTTTTACATTTTTCAACAAGGTTATACCCAGCAATTCATCTTCATTTAACTCAACCAGATCTACTAATTTACCAAAACTACCTTCTTTACTCCAGAGTACTTTACCGGATGTAATATCCATTGAAAGTGCCATATCTTCACCGGATACAGATTTCCCTGCTACAACTATTGCATTAGACTGGTACAGCACAAAGTGCTGTTTCACTTTTTTAATACCATGTTCAAAAGAGTTAAATACTTTAGTGCCGTCAAACAGATTAATTATAAACAATCCTTTTTCTGTCTCAATTTTGGCAAAGGGTGAATTCCCCAGCTCTGAGAATGAACTTTCATCTAAACGACCAAAAGTTTCGTCGCTCCAGATCACCTCACCACTGTTACTATCAATTCCGAACAAACCAGAATTGGTTTGCACTATATAATTTCCAAGCGCACTTACAGTCTGCCAATTGACTTCATTATCAAAAGTTGATGTCCATGTTTCTTCAGATTGAGCGAACAAGGAAAAACTAATTAATACGAATGAGTATCCAATAATTCTTTTAATCATTTTAGTAGGTATTTGGGTTTTCGATTTGGAAATTGTGTTATTAATGAAATTATTCAGATTCGTTGGAATAAAATTATAAGTATTTTGGGCTATAAACCGGTTAAGGAATTCTGATTATAGTCATCAATCATTTTTACAAATGAAGCCGCGAACTTCTTATTAACCAGTTTACCTTCTTTCTGGCTTTCTGTAAATTGGTTTCTTAAACCGTAGTAATTATTATCATAATTATCCTTTATATCATGCTTGTCACCAATAAAATTTAAAAGGTTAATATGCATGATATTTCTTGGGTTTTTTGAGTCCTTCTGAATGAGCAGTTGGAAGTTATCCTGGATATAATCTATAAGTTCCTGACCACCTTCCCTAACGTAATCTGCTAGTTCATATGAAATAGTGCCTGTGGTTCTAGTGTACAATTTATAGAGGTCAATTTCTCCGCTGGCAAGTTGTTCCAGACATAATTTTTTAGGCATCATTTTTATGGCTTTGCCGGTAATGTCTGCATAAGACACTGTTTTAAATATCTGTCCGTTATCTAAATGAAAACCTTCTATTTCTTTAGGCTTTAGTTTGATTTTTTTACTGCCTTTAATTTTACCTTTCTTCAGGTATTTGGCATATGTAGAAGGCGTAATATAGGTTATTGAGTTTTGGAAACGTTGTGGATATTTATAATCCATTTGTACGTAGGCATCGGTAGATTTACCTTTTTTAAAGGTAACAGATCCTTTTTGATAGAGTCCCTGAGCTTGAAGGTTCATACACATCAAAAAAAGTAGACTGCAAAATAAAGAGATAAGGAGTTTCATAGGATTTAGGTTGATTTGGCTCGTGGAATAAAAACGTTTCGATTTCCAATTTATTGTTAGCCAGAATGTTCTGTGTTTATAACAAAAATGGGGAAGATGAAGCGACCGCTGCTTCATCTTCCCCTAATTGTCTTCAATCCCTTATCCACTGACGTAGTTCCGAAACCAAAGATTTTTAAATACGTGTTTTATGCTTTGGGTTTAATATTCTGGTTTACCCTAAATAAATTGTTAGGATCGTATGATTTTTTAATTTCAGACAAACGATCGTAATTGTGCTTATAACTAGCCTGCACTCTTTCCTGGCCCTCTTCCATCATAAAGTTGGAATATGCTCCCCCGGAAGAATATGGATGTAATGCTTCCCAGTAGTCTTTACACCATTTGGTGATCTTTGGAGCGTCTTCCGGTGCCGGTGAAACCCCAACAATGACTCCGGCGTATTTAGCATCTCTATATGCCCAGGGTGTGTCCTCATTACCCACTCTGCTGGCTGCTCCACTTATGGGATATAGGTGCATTTGCGACAATGGGGTTGGAATACTGGATCCATATTTTAAATGAGCTGATTTTACTTCTTCGCTAAAATCATTAAAGAAATCTGCTCTCCAATACCACTGTAAGCTAGGAGGAAATAATCCGTCAAAAAGTGTTTGAATGGCTGGGTATGGCATCTCGCCTACATGCTCAAATATGGGATTTTTGTCCCTGACCTCTTGAAATAGTTTATCAAAGTCTGAAGGCTCTCCGGTATAACACCATACAATACCACAAAACATTTTATTGTGTAGCTCTTCAGGGAAAGGTGGTCCCGGGATAATCATAGTAGCAATAAAACCATTCAAGTCATCAGGCGCATTTGATATAAGCTCATGATACCATGACATAATTTCTTCCGTTCTTTCTATCGGCCATAAGGTGGGGCCGCCAATAACTGTACTAACAGGATGTGCCTGGAATTTAAAGGATGTTATCACCCCAAAATTTCCACCACCACCACGTATAGCCCAGAAAAGATCTTCATTTTGATTCTTGTTTACGGTTACAAAGGAACCATCTGCCAAAACCATATCAGCCTCTAATAGATTGTCAATGGTTAGACCATATTTTCTGGAAAGATGGCCTACACCTCCCCCAAGTGTTAATCCTCCAACTCCCGTTGATGAAATAATACCAGCCGGAACTGCCAATCCGAATGGGTGTGTTGCATGGTCTACTTCACCCCAAAGATTTCCACCTCCAACCCGTACTGTTTGATCCGCTAGATTGACCCGTACACTTTTAAGTCCAGATAAATCAATAACCAAACCTTCTTCACAAATCCCAAGTCCTCCACCATTATGTCCACCTCCTCTGACAGCGACTAGTAGATTATTTTCCCTGCCAAAATTAACACAGGCTATCACATCCGCAACATCCACACAGTAAACGATCATTCCCGGGTGTTTATCAATCATTCCATTGTACACTTTTCTGGCATCGTTATAGCCTGGATCAGAAGCCTTTACTATATCTCCTCTAAGCTGAGACATAAAGCCTTCGATAGCTGAAGCAGTTAAATCTTTAATAGTTTGTTTTTTTTCTGTTGTATTTGACATTGTTTTAGTTATTAATTGGTTGTTATAAATTATTTGGAAAGTATCATTCCTTTTAAGGACCATAGAATGTAGAGTACATCCTTTTTAGCGTCTTCAGTAATTGCATTTTTATCCAAGGACATAAAAATATCATCAATTACGTGCATATACTCGCCAGGACTAATGTTCATGCCTTTATGTGCAGTTACCATATCTTGTCCATTATATACAGGAGGCCCCCCGCTACCAGCGCTAAAAAATTCAATAGTATGCTGCTTAATAATTGCAAGGCGTTCCGGTTGTTCTTTTAATGGTAAAAACCGGGCATTCACTGCGGGATTATTCATATGGGCTTCAACAGCATCATCTACTATCATTGAAATACCTTTTGTTCCTCCTAAGCGTTCAAAAAGTGTTGTAGTCATCTTATTGTTTTTTGGTTATATCGTAAAGTTAGATAGACCAAAACAGGCTGATAGCTACTTTTAATCCAAAGAATTACACTTTTAATTCATCGTGATTTTAAAAGTAAAGTTTTTAACTCTGATACATTTGGGCATATTTGGAAGGGAGGATTCCAAACTTCTCGTAAAAGGATTTTGAAAAATAAGCAGGACTATTAAATCCGCTTTCGAAGGCAATCTCAGAAATATTCCCCTGTTGGTTATGGATTAGTTCCAATGCTTTATGCAACCTGTATTCCCTAATGAAGGTGATAGGTGATTTACCGGTAAGCTTCTTAATTTTTCTATATAATTGAGATTTACTATGCCCAAGTTCTTTGCTAAGTGTGATAATATTAAAATTTGATTTATTCCAATTACGTTCACAAAACTGTACCAACTGAGTAACGAATAACACCTCTTTAGGAGTCAAGGTTCTGATTAATTGATCGTCAATAACAGCATTTCTATTTTCATTTTCATACAACGACTTTACAGAAGAAGAAATAACGATTTGATCCTGGATCAATTCGCACATCTGCGTTGCTAAAAAAATAGATTCCGAAAAAATACCATCCTTTTCCGTTACAGGTGAACCTGTGCATAGGCCTATTTTAAGGCGCTGATTATCCCTTTCAAGTTTAGGGTAGCTGTACTTAAAACTTTCCTGGATCTTTAAGGCACATAACACTGAATTGGTGACGGATTTAAAAGAGATTAAGTATGATTTGTCATTTTCCCTAACAATACTTCCTTCAAAATGATTAACAGATTTCGCAACACTACGATGAAATTTCTGAGTGAACATACTTAGCTGATGAGTATCCAGCCTGTGAAGATAATCGGAAGTTTCTAAGACCATGATCACTCTAAAAGCAGGATCATCAATAATATTTAAGTCCTCATTTTTCCCCTTTTCAGGATCTTCAATGCGTCCAAGAAAGGATTCTACCAAATGTGGATCTACTTCAATGATATCATGAGGAAATTCTCCATGTGCATGGTTGTGCATATTTTGAATTGCCTCCCTGTTAGGTGCTTCTATCAAACAGAAAGCAGTATGCCGTTTAGTATCGCACCAATAAGTCATTCCCTTGCATCCAAATAGATGCTCTACTTTCAAATCTTCCTGGTGCATTAAAGCAACGTGTTCTGCAGTAATTTCTTCCGGGATATCATGTCGGTCCATGTATATTGGCATCGGCTTTGTTTTTATACAATTTAAGAAAAATAATTAAATTTTACTGATTTATTTCCGGCAACCTATCCAACTAAACCTGAGTGAAAGGAATCACATTGGCGGAAATAAACAACAGAGAATATATTAAACAAGTCACTTATTTTAACCAATAAGTAAGTTAAGACGAGACACAAGCCCAAAAAGACTTTGTTACCTTGCCAACTCAAATGTATGATATACCACTTCACTTTAAGCTGTATAAACCCTGCGGTATAATAAGTCAGCTTAATTCTAAAAACCCGAGAGAGTTACGAAAAAAGAAATTTTTAAATGAGCTTTATGATTTTCCTAAAGGCGTGATGCCTATAGGTCGGTTGGATGAAAAATCAGAAGGATTACTCCTGCTTACTACTGATGGTAAGCTAAGCGATGAAATAAATCGCTCAGGGGTAGAAAAAGAGTATTACGCGCAATTGGATGGGGAAATAACAAATGAGGCAATAGTACTTTTAGAAAAGGGTGTTGCAATTGGTTTTGAGGGGAAACGATACCTTACCAAAACTTGTAAGACACACAAATTAAGTACCCTGCCAATACTTCCTGAGGCCGATAAAAAACTTAGAATAGGACGACACAGGCCTACCAGTTGGATCAGTATTACACTTACAGAAGGTAAGTTTAGACAGGTTCGTAAAATGACCGCAGCGGTTGGCTTTCCTACTCTCCGCCTTATTAGGATACGTATAGGAGGTATATCTTTAGAAAATTTATCTCCGGGGGAAGTTCAACTTTTGACAAATCTAACTGCCAAATGTGAACAATTCAATTCATAGGAATAACCTGTCCCGAACCGGATATATCTATAGTCATAGTGGGACTACCTTTGTAATAAACATTACCACTGCCTTCAATGTTCACGTTTAAACTTTCTGTGCAATAGACTTCACAATCTCCTGAGCCTTCAATGCGTAATTCTATATTGGCCGCCAGAAACTCTGCACAATTAATAGTTCCGGAGCCTTCATTTTTAATATTCAAGTTATCTGTGTATCCGGCAATGGAAATATTTCCACTCCCAATATTTTCAATTTCCATGGTCCCTGAACTTTCCAACTCGAACACAGTAATATCTCCTGTACCTTCATTTTTTATTCCGTTTAAATCCGCCACCGTAATATTGGCTTCCAAATAGGTGTTTTTGTAGTTTCCATCTTCCAGGTATATCTTTAATCGTCCATCGGAAACTGTGGTTTTAACTCTGCCAATGATATTATCATCCGCTATAATTTCCAGAGATTGTGTCGGTCCCTGAGTTATATTAACTACAAAAGTCCCTTCACTACTAATTTTGGTAAATAGATTTACGTCTCTGAATTCTGAAATCGTATTTCCTGATCCCGTATAATCATCTTTGGAACAGGAGGCTAATGTGAATGCCGTGATTGCTATTAGAAATAATCTTCTCATGCTATATTAGATTTAAGAAGTCATATTATTTCTTTTTGTTCCTTTTGAAGAATGACTTCTTCTCATACTCCATCCATAGCCCATATGATAATTTAAGGTCCTTTTAATGTAGTTCATGTCAAGTGTTCTCATGATGATCGTTTTTTGATTGATGTATACTTAAAAGACGTCAACACCTTATTTTTGTTACAAAAAAATAATATAAATTGAAGAAATTGTTTTGTAATGACTTTGAGTCTTTATTTAAGCTACTACAAAAATGAAATAGGAGTTATTTTTGATATGCTGTTGAATATAGCATGAGGGAAGGAAACCAAATTTGACTTAAAAACTCTTGGCAAAATATGCGGAACCTATTTTATTCCTAAAATTTTTTTAAACATGCGAACCTCACATTGATAGAATTTGCAGATAAACTCCATTAAATCTGAATACTTATTGTCTGATTTCATCTTGTTTTGAATTTACTATTTAACTATTAGTAAAGCAAAACACTAAAAAATCACAATTAAATTAAGAAAATTTAAAAATAAATGGGGAAATGGATGTTTTGTGGAGAAAGTTTGAAGTTATACTTTCTTTACCCGAACGGCATTAAGCCCCTTCATCCCTTTTTCCAATTCAAATGACACCTTATCATTTTCTATAATCTCATCGATCAAGCCACTTACATGGCAGAAATATTTTTCATTGTTTTCAGCATCAATGATAAAGCCAAAACCCTTAGAAGAGTCAAAGAATGACACTTTGCCCTTTCTTACAGGATCTACCTCTTCTATATCGCCCTCTTCCCTCTTTGGAATACCAAGGATAATATCTTCAGCCTCAATTTCCACTTTCAGAGAAGGATCCGGAGGAGTATCTGTTAAATTCCCATTATGATCTACATATGCAAATTCAATACCACCACCCTTTTCTTTGGCGGCTGCCTTACGTGCTTCTTTCTTCTTTTGTTTGTCCTCGCGCTTTTTGAGACGTTTTTTTTCTTTTTCGCCTTTGCTATAGGTTTGTTGCGATCTTGCCATTAATATGTTTTATTATAATAATATAGTTTAGTTTAAAAAGAAGCTTGATTAAGATATGAGCGCTTGGAAAAGTAAGTGTGGAACTGTGAATACTCCAAAAAATTAGCCAGAGCGATGGTAACTATAGGTCGGTAGTCATCTCATTAAACTTCTGTAAAGATAACACCTTGCATTTTAATTTACAATTAAAAGGGCTGGAAAGCTTTTTTTGACAACCGCAATGGATAAAATTGAAGTTAGGCTTCAGAGATAAATCGTAAACTATCCGTTATTTGAACTAGGATGCCAATATTGTTTTGTAAATGCTTATTTTTAAATACAACTATTAATCCATAAGGTTATTCATTTTAAGCATCCGATAAGTAAATACATTAAGGTAATAAGCCCTATGAGAATAAGACTCAGAAGATCAAAACGAATCCCGTTGTACCTAATTTGGTCTGTTTTTTTGCTTTTAAGCTTTCATTCCTGCAAGGATAAAAAACACCAGATTGCTGATAAGGAATCGGGGATTATCCATAAAGTGGAAGAAGGTTTTGTTCAAATTTTTAATGGATCAACTTTAGAAGGCTGGGAA